>NZ_JAYGIG010000115.1:0-127336 GCF_034932105.1 Leptothoe sp. PORK10 BA2
GCGGTCTTGTCGGTGGCGTTTAGCCCCGATGGTCAGCGCATCGTCAGTGGCAGTTTCGACAATACGCTGCGGCTGTGGGATGCCAACACGGGCGCACCCATCGGCGCACCGCTCGCAGGCCATGGGGATGCGGTCTTGTCGGTGGCGTTTAGCCCCGATGGTCAGCGCATCGTCAGTGGCAGTTTCGACAATACGCTGCGGCTGTGGGATGCCAACACGGGCGCACCCATCGGCGCACCGCTCGCAGGCCATGGGGCTGCGGTCTTTTCGGTGGCGTTTAGCCCCGATGGTCAGCGCATCGTCAGTGGCAGTTTAGACAATACGCTGCGGCTGTGGGATGCCAACACGGGCGCACCCATCGGCGCACCGCTCGCAGGCCATGGGGCTGCGGTCTGGTCGGTGGCGTTTAGCCCCGATGGTCAGCGCATCGTCAGTGGCAGTTTCGACAATACGCTGCGGCTGTGGGATGTTTCTCCAGCGGCTTGGACGGATCTGGCTTGCCGCCGACTACAGTATCACCCACTCCTGAATCAGCCCGAAACCATCACCCCTGACCCAGCGTTCCATGAGGTGGCCGCTCGGAGCAGAGCGGTCTGCCAGCAGCGAGCATGGTGGCGTTCAACCCGTTCTAACCAGGTTCCCACTAACTGGTTTGGCAGCCTCATCCACCGAGTCGCCAGTCTGTTCGGGCAAGGATAGTATTCAGGAGTCAGGAGTCAGGAGTCAGGAGTCAGGAGTCAGGAGTCAGGAGTCAGGGCCTCACTGGCTTCTGGCTTCTGGTCCCGGATTCTCCACCTAGCCAGAATTTTTCGGCTTAAGTTGACACCCCGTTTACCCGACTTAACCCCAGATAGACACTAGAAAACCCCATCTGGGCACTTGGGTTAAGCACCAGACGGGGGTGGTAAGGCTAACAGCGGGTAATAACTCAAAGCGGGATGTTTTTTCAAGGAGAGTATTCAGAAACCAGAAGCCAGGAATCAGAGTCTCACTGACTTCTGACTTCTGGCTTCTGACTCCTCACCTAGCTAGAATTTCACGGCTTAAGGTGATACCGCTAACAGCAGCTCAATCACCAGCATTTAGAACCGAACTGGGTTGCCGGTAATACTCTGGAACTCAAAGGTGCCAACAGTCTCACGGTAGGTGTAACGAGTGTCGCGCAGCATGCTGATGGCCAGGCGCTCACCCAACAGATTACCACCGGTTTCGATGCCCGTACCGGGGCGACCATGACCCGCATTTCGCCCGGAGAGGGTGCCATCGGTGCGCCAGTGCATCCCTGCCCCATCGCGGAACAGTGTCACGTTGGAAATCAGCTTGTTCAGCTCACCGTGGATAGTCAGGGGTTCACCCTTAGTGTGGTAGTCAACCAGCTTAGAACCACCCTCAACTGGCACTTTGGGGTTGGGGAAGAGACCATCGGCAAAGTAAGCCTTAGCCACCGTCGCCGATGCCGCCGCAAAGGCCGAGTGTCCACCGGGGTAGGCCGGGTGGGTGGGCGACCCTTCGGGGAAGGCCATGGGTAGCAGCCAACTGCCGTTGCGATCGCATCGGTTTTGAGCAATATTTTGCTGGCGGTTGTGCTCATAGATGCGATCGAGTACCTCGGTGTGCCGCCACACATCGGCCCCTGCGCCAAACAATTCATTAAACTTCTCATTGTTGCAAGGGGTGTCAGCATGACCGCCCAGAAGGCCACTGCGGAAGAGTTCTAGCCGCTGGGCATAGACCTCGGGGCGCAGACGGCGGTGCAAACACCACTTCTGGAACCAAGCGTGCTTCAGGGCATAAACCCCGGCCATCCCAGCCTGAATGCTGATGTCGGGCGCGCCTAGGCTACCAAAGGGAACGGAGGTGGTGATGTCTACACCATAGGGAATCGCCTTCGAAGCCGCCGCCTTCTGACCCAACAGCATGAGGGTAGCCCACAGCCCCGCTTGGTGCGGCAAGTCGATGTGCACCCACTGCCCAGCATCCCGCATGGTGGTGATATAGCGACTGCCATCCAGGATATCGGTACCGCTGGGGTCGATGTCGCCATTGTTGACCTGGTTCCAGCTGTTGAGGTCGGTCATGTAGTCGACACCGGGGCGCGGGTAGCGCTGCTGCTGACGAATGGGCTGGTTGCCAAAGTTAAAGTCTTGCAGCAAAAATTGCGATACATGGGGGCCGACATCGCAGCCTTCATAGGGGGCTCGAAAAACAGTTTGGGGGGTGCAAACAAAGCCAAACTGCTCGTCAAAGCCCAGGGCATTGAGGTCATCGCAGGCCGCTTGAATCAGGCCGCTATTGGCGTACTGGTCAAAGGGGATATCGCGGCAGAGAGCCATCCAATAGCGCTCAACCATGTCGATGGCGGTGCTGCGGCTGTCAAAAGTGGGAGCCGCAGCCATGCGAGCCCCGTTAGAGTCATTGCCAATCAGCTCAAAGGAAAACGCATTCAGTGGGTTGACTAGCTGGCGCTTGCCGCCGCCCAGTTGCACCTGCTCAAGCGCCTCTTGAGTACCAACTTGCAATGCATCGAGCAGCGATTGAAACGAGCTCGGGTCAACCAGGCCATTGGCATTGTGGGTCAGGCTCTTAGTGAATGAAGCAAAGCCAGGCAACCCAATGTTCTTAAATCGAACTTCGTCACCGTTAACGGGGGCTGACGTGACGTTAAACTCATTGGCGGCAGCGTCACGTTGTTGGTCACGCAGATCCGCCGCTTCGGTGCGGCGAGCTTCGTAATCGTGCTGTTGAGCAGTGTTGGACGGACAATCAACCATTGGAATATTCCTCATTAGTGAATGGGCTAGTGAATCGCCAACTTCGGATTGAGTGGCGTTACTCTCTGAATCGACCCCAAGGCGCGCCAAGCTTGTTGGTCCTAGGGCATTACTCTCTAAATCGACCCCAGGGCGAGCCAACCTTGTTGGTCCTAGGGCGTTACTCTCTAAATCGACCCCAGGGCGAGCCAAGATTGTTGGTCCTGCGGGCGTAAATAACCACTTCAAAAATTTGACCATCGTCCTGGAATCCATAGAGCAGGCAGGAGGGTAAAACAGAACTTGTGAGCCATCGCGCTTGAATGGGTCAAGCACCGCTGAGGCAGCGGGAAAACCCTCATTCATCACTGAAAGTAATGGTGGTGGGCTTTAGCCGTTGCGATAGTCCAAAGGTAAACGAGACTAAACGGCAAATCACAGTACTCGCTCGGGTACTCTTTGTCGCTATTGCTGATTCTGTTGCAACAAGCGGACATCATTGCTGGTTCCGTTGCAACAAGCGGACATCAGCCGGGTAGAGCAGCGCGATACCGGGCGACGGTATCGCGCGACGTGGAGCCGTCTAATGCTGTGTAGCTCACGCTGTGCGACGGGGTGAGCGGGGTATTGGGTGGAGCGATGTTGGGTTGCGATCGCAGGGTAACCCGATGCGTCATCGGATCGCCCCTACCCGTTCCCTATGACTTCCTCAGAACCGTTTAAGTGGCGTCATTTTAATGTCTTAGCTGTGGCCCACTAGCGAGGGACAAGCGGAACTTTGACGTGCCGGTGTGAGTACACGGGCACAACGGTTTTTCTAAGCTGCTGAGGTGGAAGGGGTAGCAGCTGGCGGTACTCCGTGGGCTGAGGGTTTGGGTGGTTGATGTTGGTTGCGTTGGCGAAGCCTCTCCCCTGGAGAATCTCAAAGTCTAGAAGGGCTTAAATCGATGCGCGCGGTGCAACTAATCAAATTGAAGCGTAACGTTCCCAATCACCCGCCGCAGACAATCTTAAACTCCAACCAACAACCTCTCGGTGGTCGGTGTGCATTGGGTTTGTTATGCATTGATTGCTTTAACCCTAATGTACAGATCTTTTAGATGCCTAGGTGCCATATCTAAAATTGGCTCATACATGAACGAGTTAATATGTATATTCTCAGGTGTCATCAAATTAACCTGCTCAAGAAGCTTTACAGCTTCGATCTCAGAAGGATAATCTGTCCTAAATCGTTTGAGTAATTTTATAGTCTGATTACTTGTTATTGAATCAACGAAGGACTGATCGGCAATTTTATTAATCATAAATTCTTCTGAATTTAGACGAATAGCTATTGACAAAATGATTTTGCTTTCTAGTTCTGCTGCTTCATCTACCTCACTCAAAATCACTTCCGATATTTCATGTATAAGATCAATTACGATCTTATCTGGGTTTGCCAGAGCAAGATCTGACTTATCTTTTAGAATGGCAGCATATATCGTGTTCAACTCCTTGATAGATATGCTTTTAGTGTCTGACTTGAGATGAAGTAATGAAGTGAGCTTTGTAAATTCATCATGCCAGCCACAATATTCAGCAAGATTTCTTACAAATGGAATCGCAGATATTATGAATTTCTCATCGCAAAAATTTTCTTTCCAGTGGTTAAATGGATTATTTTGATATTTCTCCTGAGCCAGGGACAAGTTACATCCATTCTTAACGGCGAAGAGCCTATTTTCTCGTGGGATACCTAATCTACCTGAAATAGTTCTATGAAAATCAAAATTATGGGTCAAAAATATCGAGCAAAAATTTGCTAATTCTGATATGTCTTTTAGGTATTCAACTATTGCATATTTATTTTTATAGTCAAAAGAATCAGCAATATCATCAACCAAAAGCAAAGTGAAGCCGGATCTTTTCTTCCTCGCATTCAATTCAAACAATATATTGAGAATATAAAGCGCCCTTTTTTCACCTTGACTTAAAATCTTTAGGAGCGAGTTCCTCTCAATATCTGCTGATTTTCGATCATCAGAGAAACTAAATGAAATCTGCGGAGAAGATCCCTTTAAAATTACATCTTCTTGGTTAGATACCTCAACTGTGAAAGGGACAGAAAATCTGTTATTAAATAATTTAACTACTTCCTCCCACTCTGTTTTTTCGCTTTTAGCAGCATCTATTGCTTGCTTAATAATAATCTTTCCGCTATTGTACTCTTGCAGTAATTCAGTTAGTACATCTTGCTGAGTGTTTAGGTAAGCTATCCAAACATCCTGTTGAAGTTTCTTATAATCCAGAAGTTCCGCTACAATATCTTGATTTTCAAATAAATAATCTCGAAATTTTCTGAGTTCCGCATTTGTGAGTTTCTTATCAATAGCATCAAATTTTTTTGACAACTCTTCATCTGAGAGTATTTTTTCTTTCTCTTCTTCTATTTTATCCTCTAATTGCTTTGCAGAGGTTATCTCTTCCTTATCTTTTCCATCAAAAAGATTGACTGAATGATTCGCGGAAAAAAATCCATTATCAGAAAGATTTTTTTGGATGGTTTTTGCATGATAATGGTTGAACGACTTATTTAGAATGGGGGATTTTTCAACCAGCTCATTATATTTCTCAATGTACTCACTTAGTTGTGAGCTGATCTGACCTGAATTAAGAAAAGAAATAGTTTTTTCATTGAATAGCTCAATATATTTTAGTGATGATAAACGCTCATCTGAACTATTTTGGATTTTTTCTTCTATTATTTCAAATAGATTAAAAATAGAGCTTTGCTCGAATACTTTCAGTAGTTCACTTTCAGGGGTTGCTGATTTTCCAGTAAGTCCTGAAAGTTTTTTTAGCTCTTTAAATAAGGCTTCTTTCTTCTCATCGATTTTTAACAATGCATCATCATATTGCTTCTTTATTGTTTGATTAACTAAAAGCAAAGATGTTTTGTCTGAGCTAAAATCTTGATTATATGGCTCAATGACAAGTATATTTTCTCCATTCAGAGAGACTAAGGTCTCATCTTTTATTTCTCTTTTGCATAAACGCTCAGGGAATACTAAGTCTCTGGATTCTTCATTCTTGCATAAGTCGGAGAACGTTTTAGAAAGCGATGTCTTCATGAATCCATTCGGAGCATAAACAGAATAAGTTCTCGACTTGACGAAACTGAAAGTATAAGTTAATTCTTTAATTCCGTAGCAGTTCTCCAAAACAATCGAAATCTTCTGCATGTATTCCTCTTTGTATGAAATTCATTGAGCGGCATAACGTTCAAAGTGAGCCGCGAGTATGGCTGGCGCGTTTTGTGCTGCTCGGAGCACAAAACGTGACAGCCATGCTCGTTGGCTCCACTGCCTTGTTAGCCTCTGTTTCATGGGCTTATTCTTTCAGATTTTATTGGATAGTAAGATTCGCGAGGTAATCCATTTATCTTTAGCTTATCGAATAGAGGTCGAATAGAAAGACCACTTTCGAAACCAGATTCACTTTGCACATGAAAATGCAAATGAGGCTCCGACGAATTGCCTGAATTTCCGCAGGAACCAAGTCTATCGCCCGCGCTAACCAAATCTCCAACGCGTTTGGAAACTGAACCATTCTTCAGGTGAGCATAAACGGATACAAAGCCTAACGAATCCTGAATCATCACTACGTTTCCATATACCATTTGTGGATTCATCTTCCCCGGAATGTTGTCTGGGATACCATCCACCGAAACAACTACCTTTCCTTCATGTGCAGCAAGAATATCTTTGTTCCAGCAATAATAATCCTCATTTTTTCGACCATCAAATTTATGTGATTTCTCTTCTTTAGAATGAATAACCAAATCTAAAGCGAAATTCTGCACCCCTATACCATGATGAGCATTTTGTTCAGGCGTCTCTCCACCCCAAAATACGAACCACTCACCTTCAAATGGAACTTTCGATAATCGGGCATTACTGTAGTTTGTTTTTGTGGGCTCAGCTTTAACATCCGGTTGAATTTTTATCCACGCCCAGATAAACAAAGCTATGAAGCCAATAATAAGGCCACTGATAAATATTGTTATGGATTTCATTTTTTGGCTAACGTCGCCCATCACCCGCCACAGACAACCTCTGCATCCTACAGATCCACTTTCGGTGGTCGGTGTGCATGGGCATTGTTAGGGTGGTCAGCAAACTTACTAGCATTTCCCAAACTACGAAGTGCCTGGAGAATGCTAGCGTCAAATATCTCACTGAGCTATTCTGGAGATTTATTGTTTATCTAAAGTTATTTTAAACCTATTTCCATTGTTGTCGATATACTCACCAAACAAATCACCATTGTCTTGTACATTTAGAGTAACCTCACCAGTTTCTCCATCAATAAAACTTTCATAATCTAAAACTATTTTTCTTCCTGTAATATTTCCTTTTCCTTGAGATATAAATTTACCCTGCAAATCAAACTCATCTAAAACAATAGAAGTATTTTGTTGTTTAAGATCGTAAGTAAGACCTCCACCTCCATCACCTCCAACACTAATGTACCTTCCTGCAACATCCAGCACTACGCCAGGTACGTCTTGCCCAGAAATAGGTATACGGGCAAGAACTTCTCCATTTTGAAGCTCCAAGAATATCTGCTCTGTCTTATTAGATAGAACAACTGTAGATGGTGCTGCTGCTAAATCTGCACCGTCTACAGCACGAGCAATTCTGATAGTCAATAAATAAGGATTATTGACCGTAACCCCATCAGTTTCATCAACAATAGAAGAATCAAAATTTTTCACTTTAAGCATGACACTTCCCTTGTCGAAGTTGTATCCCGCAACGTTAACAGTCTCCGTAATACTGCCAATTCGTCTAAGGTCAATGGAATTAGGACTCGTGCTACAAACAACTGGGATATTGAATGGATTAGCTCTTTCTGCGATATTTACTGCCCTTGCAATTTCATTACGCAACTCAATCAGTTCCGACTGGGTTCTTTGAAGAAGAAAATCTATATTGCATCTAAACTCTATACCAATTCCAAAAGTCGTATCACTAATAATACGTGGTATTCCCTTGTTGACTATACTATCTAGCGAATCTCTCCACTCTTTAGATTCTTCCTGAACAGATTGTCTCCAGGATCTTGATTCTTGATTAATTTTAGTTAATTGCTTATCTAAATCCTTGCCTAGGCTATCTATCGTTTCTCTCCATTTCGAAGATTCACTAGAAATTGAATCAATAGCATTATCTATCCTATCGACTACGTTTTTAGCTGCTCTTACTGCAAGAAAACCGCCAATTATCAAACCAACCATGTAGTTACCTCATAATTACGCAAAACTAAAATCATAGATGATCGAAATTTAAATCTGGAGTATCTATTGTTATTTTTTGCCATAAGTATGTGAGCTTAAGGCATTAGAACACTGGCTATTGTTTATGCGGAGCGGTTCCTTCCCAGGCAGTCGGGTAAAGGAGAGAGTTTTAGATATAGCCCCCTCCCTCCCCTCAGAACCGTACGTACAACTTTCACTGTATACGGCTCAAGCAACGCCTTGAAATTCGGTGTCTCCGATTCTTAACAACCCTTGCGGATTGTCCTGACGGTTACGTTTACAAACCGAGGTTTGCACCTAACTTTTCCCAATCAGTTACGTTTCATCTCACTTGCGCTCAAGTTGCCACCTGTCCCAAGTCTGCACCCTTTCGGGTTAGGCACAAGCCCTATCTGCCCCGTTATGATTTCCGGTTACCTTTCGGTTGGCAGCTTTCGCTTCTTGGGACATCCTGTTTCCGCTAGAGGTGTCAGCATCGGTTACCCTTTACTTACCTAAGAATGAAGGCATTCCCAGGACTCTATCGGAGTTCCCTCGTTCCATACGGGGTGGAGATATGATTGCCTTAGGACTCCTCTTTACTCCGGGGGCGAGGTGTTCCCAGCCGATACTTAGACGCTACCGACCCTCATTTGCCCCATAATGCTCGTATCAGCCAATTTCAAGCACTTAAATTAACGAAGCCTCATCAAGGATTCATTTGCATTATCCGTAGCAATCTTGCCCTAGCCCTGATACAAATTTTGGCTCTTGTACCATTAGGCAATTGACCTCTTCTGCTGATACTGCCCCTCCATTACTGGTTGAACATTCCGAGGCGGACATCCGTCTGAACACTGACGGGGAAGGACTTTTGGAATCCTTCCAGCTCCCCCGAACGACTTCGAGTCGCGCGCCTAACAACTTATTATACGGAAACTTTCCGTATATCTACCCCACACAAGGTAAATACCCCGAAACTTTCCATGTATCTACCCCATAGAGCAGATTATACCGAAACTTTCCGTATAATATCCCGCTCAGGTGTGTTACCCCGAAACTTTCCGTATAAACTCAGAATCCTATACGGAGATTGCCGTGTGATATTAAGGACATTCCTGAAATCCGTTACTTGATTTGCCATGTCCTCTCAACCCAAATTGCTTGATCAAGTTCGGGACGTGCTGCGGTTGAGGCACTATTCTTACGAAACGGAAAAAAGTTATATCCATTGGATCAAGCGCTTCATTCGCTTTCATCAAATGAAACCGCCTCGGGAGATGGGTGCTGCTGAAGTGGAGGCATTTTTGACTCATGTTAGAGGGGTAGTGCAAGCATAGCTGCTATCAAGTGCCATAAGCTCAAAAGCACTACTACATAAGGGTTTCAGGTTAGTTCTTTTGAACTACTTTTCTGAAAGGAATTCAGAATTTTCCTGTACGCTTAACGAGTTTACGTTGTTTCAGGCTTCGCCTTTACCCTTATGGCACTTTGTTGCAGCTACGCTTGTAGCACCCCTACACAGGGTTGAGATCGCAACCCAACTGTCACACAACAAACCACCCTCAAACACTCATTCCACGGTTCCAATCGCCGCCACCGGCCGCTGCGCACTGTCACACCACAACCACCCCTGTGACCCCCATCACCAACATTCCTCAGCCAAACTCAGAAACCCCTTAAGCAACCCTCAGGTACCCGTCAGATGACGTTCAGGTAGCTGCTGCATTCTAGTAATCAATGAAGCCAGTAAACACACTTCACCGATTCACCAAGGAGCTTTAACCATGAAACGCACTATCCTTTCCGCCTTAACCGTCCTCGTTGCCGCCGCCGCTCTGGCCCCTATCGCTTCCGCCGTTGAGCCCGCTAGCTTCAATATTCAGTCCACTCGCCTCGAAGAACTAGACGCCCGCACCAAGAACGACGTCCACAAACTACGCATCGAGCACCTAAACACCCAGACCAAAGCCATCGAAGATATTCAAGCGACTCGGCTAGAGGCCCTAGACGCCCGCACTAAGGCTGTCGAAAATATCCAAGCTGAGCGCCTAAACGCCCTGGATGCTCGCACCAAAGCCGTTGAGAACATCCAAGCTGAGCGCCTAAACGCCCTGGACGCTCGGACTAAGAACGACGTTCACAAGCTCCGCATTGAGCACCTAAACAACCAAACCAAGGCCGTTGAGGATATTCAGGCTGAGCGGTTGAATGCGCTGGATGCTCGTACCAAAACTGTAGACAACATCCAGGAAGCTCGCCTCGATGCGCTGGACGCTCGTACTAAGTCCGTCGTTCGCTGACAGAGCGGAGCGCGCTTAGGCTAGCCAAGTTTGGGTGCCTAGCGCGTCTCCGTGCGTCAGTGAAGCTTCATTACCTTTCGTGAGGCACCCTTCTCTAATCAGACTCTCCCTACACACACTTCGAGCCTCTGCCACGGCAGGGGCTTTTTTGTGGGAGAAGGTTGCGAGCTCAACCAACCACGACCGCAGCCCCAACCCGCTAGCGCACCAGCCGCACTCGAACGCGCCCGCCCCGCTGACCGCCGCGTAGAACAACCTGACCCTGAGGCACCACCACCGGCACCGACACAGCAAACTGACCAGGCCCACCGGCCACCGAACGCACTAACACCGAGTAGCCCACCACAGCGGACCACTTGGCCGCAAACGCTGACGGCAGCTGGGTAAACCAACACTCGGCCACGTAGCCCGTAAAGGACCACTCAGACTCGCGCCAGGCGCACTCAACCGCGCCAAACTCAGCGGCCAAACTAGAAACAAACTCAAATGGAACAGAATGCATAAACCAAACCAACGCAACACGCCCCATTGACCCAATGGCAACGCGTTGGTCTTTTACCGTAACCCAGCGTCAAGCGTACTTATGACCGAAGTTCGACCACGCTGTTGAAAATAGAGCCGTGAAGGCAACATATTATTTCTTGTAGGGGATGCATAATCTCCTATTTTTTTGCCTTCCTATTTCCTAAAAAAATTGCCAAATATAGGCTTCGAGTGCCTTGTCACCCTTTAAGTAATTTCTAGGCCCTAGCACGCTTTTCGTATTCCCCAACACAAACTTGAACGATTTCCGTCCATCCGGTTCCATGGAATGCGAAAATAGCCCTTGACAACGAACGTCACAAGGGAGATATGACATGGCTGCATTTCCAATTGACCTAGGCGCTTATCAGCGCATCAGTCTTGATCCGTCCACACCGACGCTGACCGGTGATCAGCGCCAGGCTATCCAAGCAAACATCCAGCTTTGCCGCGATGCCATAGTCTTTTTTACAGCCACTGGCGCTGCCCGGGGTGTTGGCGGTCACACGGGGGGCCCCTACGACACCGTGCCCGAGGTAATGCTGCTGGATGCCATTTTCCGAGGTGCCCCCGATAGCTACGTCCCCACTTTCTTTGATGAAGCCGGACACCGGGTTGGGACTCAGTATTTAATGTCCACCCTGAATGGTGACCTGCCAGCTGAGCAGCTGATGAACTATCGGGCAGCCGGGTCTCACCTGCCCGGACACCCTGAGTTGGGCCTCACCCCCGGTGTGAAATTTAGCTCCGGTCGTCTCGGTCACATGTGGCCCTATGTCAACGGCGTTGCCCTAGCTAACCCTGGCAAAGCCGTTTTCTGCCTCGGTTCCGATGGTTCTCAGCAAGAAGGTAACGACGCTGAAGCTGCCCGTCTGGCCGTCGCCCAGCACATCAATGTAAAATTGCTGATTGATGACAACGACGTCACCATTGCTGGTAATCCTTCCAAGTATCTGCCTGGTTACAGCGTTAAGAAAACCCTAGAAGGCCATGGCCTTAAGGTGTTGGAGTGCAACGGTGAAGATATCGATGCGCTATATGCCAACATCTGCGAAGCTATCAACACCCCTGGCCCCATCGCCGTCATCCTTAAGCGCCCCATGTGCCCCGGCATTGATGGTCTAGAAGGGTCCAACCACGGCCACGACGTGATTTCTGTTCCCGCCGCTGTCAAGTATTTAGAAGCTCGGGGCCATCAAGCTGCGGCTGACATTCTTACCAATACTAAAGCGCCCAAAAATCCCAACACCTATAGTGGCTCCTCCGACAAGATGGGCTCTAACCGGAATGTCTTTGGTGAAGCGGTGGTTGAAGTGCTCAGCGGTATGAGCGAAACCGAGCGCAAGGACAATGTCCTAGTGATCGATAGCGACCTAGAAGGGTCCTGCGGTTTAGTCCACATCCACGAGGCCCATCCCGAAATCTTTATCCATGGTGGTATCCAAGAGCGGGGCAACCTGTCTGCGGCGGCTGGTTTTGGGATGGAGAAAGGTAAGCAAGGGATCTTTGCTACCTTTAGCGCCTTCCTAGAGATGTGTATCTCTGAGATCACCATGGCCCGGCTCAACTATTCCAATCTGCTGTGCCATTTCTCCCATGCTGGTATTGACGACATGGCCGACAACACTTGCCATTTTGGCATGAACAACCTGTTCGCCGACAATGGTTTGGAGGACAGCCACCCCACCAACATCTACTTCCCCGCTGACGCGAACCAAATGCGTGCCTGTGTGAAGTCAGTCTTCCATGATCCCGGTCTGCGCTTTATCTTCTCCACCCGTTCTAAGGTGCCGATGATTTTGGACGCCGCTGGCAATGAGCTGTTTGGCGGTGACTACACCTTTACTTCAGGTAAGGACGACATTGTTCGGGAAGGTACTGCGGGCTACGTTGTGGCCTTTGGTGCGGCCCTTTACCGTGCCCTAGATGCTGTTGAGAAGCTCAAGGCCGAAGGGATTGATGTGGGTTTGATCAACAAGGGGACTCTCAACGTAGTTGATGAAGAGATTCTGGCTAAGATTGGTGGCTCCCCCATGGTATTGGTGGTTGAGTCCTTTAACCGTCGTACTGGTCTGGGTAGCCGCATGGGTTCTTGGTTGTTGGAGCGGGGTCTGACTCCTAAGTATGGCTACATCGGCACCCACATTGAAGGGGGCGGTGGTCTTTGGGAACAGTTCCCTCACCAGGGTATTGATTCTAGCGGTGTTGTTGCTAAGGTGAAAGAGCTACTGGGTTAATTGCAGTAAAAAGTCTCTCATAATCCTTTTAGTAAAAGCAACAGAGTCTTACGGGACTCTGTTGCTTTTTATTGAGATTACCAACACTATAGCGCTCAAGCCATTCTGGCTGGCGCTGAAACCGCAACCATTCTGGCGCTACAACGGCCAGAGCGTTTAAGGTTGCACGAAACGTTATAAGTTCTGTAAAGCAGGGTGTTATCACGCAAAAATGCTGGATTAAGATGCAGAAGTGTGGATCTTATCCAGCAGATCTGACGTTGAATGACAAGTTATGCGGCTCAGGTTGTAGTTTATGGCATTTCCCTTGGCCCACTGTGGTGAAGCGCAATGTTATCGAATTGCCGAATAGGAGGAACGTTGGAGGGAAGGATGCAAGAGATTTGGGAACGAATAGAAAATTGGCTAAGAGTTAATGCTCCACAAGTTTTTGAGGTGCTACAACCAGGCGCTTCAGATGCTCAAATCGCAGAACTAGAAAATTTTCTCTCCATTCAGTTTCCTGAAGACATCAAGACTTCATATCGTATTCATGACGGGCAATCAACATTTGATTACGGGTTAATCAACGGGCGAGAGCTTCTTTCTCTGGAGCGTATTAGAAGTGAGTGGCAAGTTTGGAAAGAGCTTCTAGATAGCGGGACGTTTCAGAATAAAGATGGGCAAGACCAAGGAAGTGAGCCCGCACCAGGGATTTGCAATGTGTGGTGGAGTTCAAAGTGGATACCACTTACGTATGATGGTGCTGGCAACCATGATTGTCTAGATCTAATTCCTGCGACGGGAGGAACGAATGGACAAATCATTTCGATGTGGCATGATGATGCTGAAAGGAATATTGTTGCACCAAGCTTTTGCAAGTGGTTGGAGCAATATGCTGAGGGGCTAGAATCGGGACAATTTGTTTTCTCTGAGGAATACAATGGGATAATGAACAGAACTGATCTGTGGTGACATAAGAAGGAGTTAGAGATCGACAGAAATTATTTCTCTCTGTCGTTTGGGGTCAACTGCTCACACAGGTCCAAAATACTACAGATATTGCCGCTTCGTTTGGCGTTGAGATTGTTCTTAAGCCATTGTCTGACTGGGCTTATCAGGAATGGTGCAAGATCTGAGGTAATCCACCCCGTCGCCCCTCCTAGGAATTGACGAGTGGCCTGATGAACGGTTAACCCCACCCCGTTGCCCCTCCTAGGAATTTGACGGAGTGGCTTGAACGGTTAACCCACCCCGTTGCCCCTCCCAGGAGGGGAAAATGTCTTGTCTAGTGCTTAGGGTGCTTGGGGAAAACGTCTTGTCTAGTGCCTATGGTGCTTGCTGTTACTAGGAAGAAACAACTCCATGATTTGGATTTTATGAGCTCAATTCTTCACAAAAAATCGATTCAGGACACTGATAATCGACCCTGCCGTAATCCCAACTTAATGCGATTCGGGATAACTCGGCAAGTTGAGGTTTAGGGTGTGTTTCGGTCCTGTTCAGGGGAAACCCCATATGCGATTTGGGGTAACGTGGCTACTTCCGGAAAGGGAACTCGGGGGGACCCCAAGCAACATCTTTAAATTCCCCGCCAACAGTCTAAATTACGTTTCCTCACTACTATCTTCCTGCTCATCGGTCGACAGATCCAAGTGAAACGTATTCCCTGTCGACTGCTCAATTGCCTGTAGTATCCGTAATTTCAACAAGGCCGGATTCCGATTGATCAACCGTGCCCCATTTGCCAAACTGCGTAGTGCCGCCGTTTCCCCCCTAGCTCTTTCCAACTGTGCCAGCCCCTCCTGCCGGGCCTGTACAATCTGAGCATAGAGTTTTTTCAATTCCCCTGGCAGCATTAAATCCTTAATGCTGATGGCCGTTAGCTGCACTCCCAAGAGCGCAGCTTCACTGGCCGCCGCCGCCAGCAACTGCTGATCCACCTGGGTATTACCTATCAAATCATCCATCGCCACCGTGCCAATGATCTGCCGCAGGCTATTTTGCACCGTCATGTACAGCCCCTGACGATAGTCCGATACTTGGTTGATGGCAATAGCCGGGTCGCTAATGGCATAAACCGCCATCAGGCTAATTTTCAGCCCCACTCCATCGGCGGTGAGCACCGCTTGCCCTGGGATGCTGAGATATTGCGATCGCATATCTACCTTACAGATGGTGGTATTCCCAAAGGCCCACAGCCAGTACTGCCCAGGCCCCAGCAACTGCTTAAACCGGCCCTTAACGTACTTCAGGCCGCGTTCATATTCAAAAACCGTAATCCGGATCGGTACCATAGAGACTTAGAACTCTCCGACCCACCACCAGGGCAACCGGGCGGAGGTCTAAACCTGCAGAGCCCAGTCGGCCTAAAAGCAATGGATCGGAGAGCTGATAGGGGTTGAACCTAGTAGATGGCGGAACCATCTTCCGATTGAAGGGGCAAGGGACAACCCTCAGCTAGCCGATGCCAGCCCGGGGGGCTAACTCACCTTCAATGGGTCCTAGGCTGCCCCATAAAAGGCCTTAACCATGCACAGCCCTAACCCTTGGCGGTTTTCACCTTCTCCGCCAGACCCAGCGCCTGTAACAGACGAATCACTCCCCACACCGGGTCAATTTCCCACCAGTTCTTTTGGAAACAGGCCGAAGATTGACAAGCATGATGATTGTTGTGCCAACCTTCACCGTAGGTGAGCACGGCCACCCACCAACAGTTGGTGGACATGTCGTCCGTATTGGTGGGGCGATAGCCAAACTGATGGCAGGCACTATTCACAAAGCAAGTGCCGTGGAAGCTCACCAACAATCGCACAAACACCCCCCACACCAAAAAGGGCATGCCGCCCAACAGGAATAGGGCCAGACCTAGGGCCACCTGCAAACCGATGTAGTTGTTGTGGCAGAACTGATAGAACTTATCCTCCCGAATATCTTGAGTCATGCGGGGCAGGAGGGAATGGGTGGGCACCGTGTGCATCAGCCAGTTCAGGTGGCTCCACCAAAATCCTTTACTGGCACTGTGGGGATCGAGTTCCTTATCCGTGTGGACGTGGTGCAGTCGATGGTAGCCCACCCAGCCATACACCCCACCCTGAAAGGCGAGGGTGCCGAGCAAAATGAAACAATGCTCTAACCACAGGGGCACCCGCAAACTGCGGTGACTGGCGAGCCGGTGGAACCCCAGGGAAATTCCCAGGCCTTGGGTGATGGCATGTAGCCCAACGGCCACCCCAACGGCGGCCCAACTGAAGTTGCTGGGCAGCAGCGCCAGGAGGGCCAGTAAGTGAAGAATGACGGTTGATGTGACCACCGGCCAGCGTAGCCGGGGACTGGGCAAAGCTGCTGTAGTAACCAAAGGAAGCACCTGAAAAAACTAAAGGTTAAGGATTGTATACCTACAAGGCAGACTAACATATCACCCTGATGGCAAGTCGTTGGCCCTAGCCGCAGATCCGAACAGTTCGAATCGGAAGCTTGGGCAGTTTTTGGATATACCAATCTCCAGGGTAGGCCATAGGTTTATTCAATTGATCCGATCCCTGCTTTGGGCCGTAACGCCAGAGCGAAGCGATAAGCTAAGGGGAGTATTGCCCATCTCTTCCTGCATGCAGACTTCGCAACCTTCCCCCCCCCGTCCCCTGAAGCTGAATACTGGCCTGGACTCTAACCCTGATGGTATCGGCACCCATGGCTTTGATGCCCAGGAGCCCCCTGAGCAATCTCTGATTGACGCCTGTGTTCATTGTGGGTTTTGCCTCACCACCTGCCCCAGCTATCGGGTGCTGGGTAAGGAAACGGACTCGCCTCGGGGGCGCATTTATCTGATGAATGCGATTAATCAAGGGGAGGCGGAGCTGACCGAGGCGGCGGTGAGCCACTTTGATTCTTGCCTGGGGTGTTTGGCTTGTACCACTGCCTGTCCGTCTGGGGTGCAGTATGACCGGCTGATTGATGCGGTGCGATCGCAAGTCAACCGCAACCACCCCCGGTCCCTCCCTGCCCGGTTGCTACGTCAGCTGATCTTTTCCCTATTTCCCTATCCAGACCGCATTCGGCTGCTGCTGAGCCCCATGGCCCTCTACCAGTGGCTGGGGGTTTCTCAGCTGGTGCGCCGTACCGGCCTGCTAGATCGCTGGTCCCCCCAACTGGCCGCCATGGAGTCCATCCTGCCCCGGGTCACCCCCCAGTGCTTCCAGGACAATCTGCCAGAGACCGTGCCCGCCCAAGGGGAACAGCGCTACCGAGTCGGCATGATCCTAGGCTGCGTCCAGCGGGTGTTTTTCTCCCAGGTGAATGAGGCCACCGCCCGCGTTCTGAGCGCCAATGGCTGCCAGGTGATGATCCCCAAAAGCCAGGGCTGCTGCTCCGCCCTGCCCGCCCACCAGGGGGAAACCCACCAGGCCCAAGCCCTGGCCCGCCAAATGATCGACAGCTTTGCCGCCACCGAGGTGGACTACATCATCATCAACGCCGCTGGCTGCGGCCACACCCTCAAGGACTACGGTCATATCCTTAAGGACGATCCTGACTATCGAGACCGGGCCATTGCCTTTAGTAACAAAGTCCGTGATGTCCAAGAGTTTTTAGCCGAAGTGGGGTTCACGGCCAAACTCTCTCCTTTGACGGACGAGCCTCTCAAACTGGTGTACCAAGATGCCTGTCACCTGCGCCATGGCCAGGGCATTACCCAGGCCCCCCGCCAACTGCTCCAGCAAATTCCCGGTGTCACCCTCACCGAGCCGATGGATGCCGCCCTCTGTTGCGGCAGTGCCGGTGTTTACAACATGTTGCAACCCGCCGTGGCCAATGAACTGGGCCAAATGAAGGCGAAGAATCTGGTGAATACGGGGGCTACCCTGATTGCTTCTTCTAATCCCGGCTGCGCCTTGCAAATTCAGAAACATTTAGCTCGACAGGGGCAAACAGTGCCGCTGATGCATCCCATTGAGCTACTGGATCGATCCATCGCTGGTCAGCAACTGGCATAACGGGAATGTAGTCAGGGCGTTTCACTGCTGCAAAAGTTGGTTTGCGATCGCACACCCGCTAAGTCCACCGCCAACCGCTACTCCCAATATCGCTGGGTGATGCAAAGATGATTTAGCCATTCAAAAAATTATGAAAACTAGAGCGATGCCCCAAAATATGCTTTAATCCCGGCCAAAATTGTCTCCATCGCCAAAGCCGCTAACAATAAACCCAAGATCCGAGTGATCACATTCACTCCAGTGGAACCTAACCCCTTCTGGATAAAGTCGGCAGACAACAAGGCCACATAGGTGATCAGGAGCACGCTCAGCAAAGCCAGCGCAGTCATCGCCTGCTGCATCACACCAAACTTCAGATTGTCAGTCAATAACACCACTGACATGATGCTCCCTGGCCCTGCGATCAGGGGCATCGCCAAGGGAAACACCGCTAGATCAATAGAGGAAGCCGGGTCAGTCGAAGCTGAGTGGCCCCCTGTCTCCTGTAAAACCATTTGTAAGGCCACGATCAGTAACAACAGTCCTCCCGCGATCCGAAAGGCAGGCAGGCTGATCTCTAAAGCCTCTAACAGCTGCTGACCCAGGACTAGAAAGCTTAACAAGATGACGGTTGAGATGCCGACCCCCAAGAATGCGAGTCGTTTACGACTAACATGGGGCTCGTTTTTGGTGATAGCAATAAAGATCGGCACCAGCCCAATCGGGTCAATCACGACAAAAAATGTCACCGCATCCTGAAGAAAGTGTTGAAACATAGAGGTCTTTGCAGAATTATTGAGGCAAGGCTATTCTAACCATCATGGTACCTGTCCTTGATGGCAGATGGTATGGATACCGTTAATGGTTTCCAGGGAGACTTGTTGAAGCTGTTTGCTGGCGCTTACCTGTTGCTCTCCTAACTGTTTTGCCTGTTTGGTAATCTGTTGTACTACCAGCAAGATTCGCAACAGCATGCCTATGGCAAGGAAGGTTAAACCAAGTCCAGGTTGAGAACCCTAGTTCTGGCCCACCCTGCGGGAAGCAAGCTACACCCCCAGCCCCTCTCCCGGAGGGCGTTGGCTCCCCGTCTCCTTCGGAGACGGGGAGCCAGCAAATCGTCAAAGTCCCTCTCCCCTCGGGAGAGGGATTTAGGGTGAGGGAAACTCCAGGTTTCGAGTTAGACAAGGTTAGCTGCCATGATCACAGCAGTATACCTGTCAATGCAGAATCATCCATGCGGATAGCCCATGGATAACAACGACTATGTTCGGCGCAATTTGCTGAAACCTGTCAGCAAATTACTATAGCTAAATCCCTGATGGCAATGGTTTACCAGATCCAGACATCCCTCCATAAATCCGTGTTACCGTGTGGTGTCAGTCACGGAGTGGGCGTTCTAACCAAATGGTCTGGGGTAATGGGATCTTAGTCTGTGGTTTTTATGGTTATCGCAACCTAGGTGACGAGGCCATGCTCAGCGGTCTACGCCATTGGCTACAGCGCTGTGGTTGCGATTTGCCGTTGACGGTTTATTCTAAAGACCCAGAAGATACCCGCCTACGCCATGGCGTAAGCGTGCTGGACAATCGCTATGCCGGTGGACGACGAGCCCGTCTACAAAAATGGCTGCGACATCGGACAGCCCTCGCTACCCATCGTTTTTTTATCCTGGGTGGGGGAGACCTGCTCAGGGATGATCCGGTGCGAGATGTGGCAGGGGAGTGGTTGCAACCGTTGGAACAAGCGGTCTGGGCTGGCAAACGGACTCTGGTGCTAGGTATTAGCGTGGGTAAGCTGTGGCGACCGGAAACCCAGGCCCGGATTAAAACCGTCCTCAACCAGGTGGATTTGATTGCGGTCCGAGATCGGATCTCTCAACAACGACTCATCAGTCTGGGAGTGAGTCAACCGGTCCATGAAATGAGTGATTTAGCCCTAGAAATAGTTGCGCCTAAGGACTATTGCCCCCCAGCTGATAGCCATCCCAATATCGGTATCTCCGTGCGCCCCGTTGCTGGTCGCAATGAACAATCTAGCGACGACAGTTTTTACCAGCACCTGGCCACCCTGGCCGATCACTTGGTGGAGATCCATGGAGCCACTATCCACCTTTTACCCTTTCAGGCCTATAACGATGACTTTCGTCAACGATACTGTCCCCCGGTGGATGATGAAGTTGCCATTGCTGAGGTGGTTAACCGTAGTCGCCATCCAGAAAAGCTCCATATCGTGCCCCGGATCGATTCCCTAGACGAGTTGATTCAGCGTCTTAGCCAACTGGATATGATGGTGGGGACCCGTCTCCATGCTGTGATTTTGGCCGCCGGGTTGGGGGTGCCGGTGGTGGCTATTGAATATGCTCCGAAAGTCACCGGCTTTATGAAAGCCATTAACCAAGAGCAGTGGAGTATTCCCCTGGCTGACTTTACGGCGCAGCATGCCTTAGAACGTGTTAATACGATGTTGTCGGCAGGGGAGACGGTGCGGCAGCAGCTCAGGCAAGGAGTAGACGCCTATCGGAGCCCGATGGATCAGGTGGATCGGTTGTTAAAGGACGTACTACTGTAAGTTCTGTTGTTTTAGAAAAACATGGCAGTACCTGGAGTATTCCTTTTAAGTCACTTGTGACGATGATGGCCGGGGGTTAGTTAATATTATCGATGATAAACAGCTGTGATACTTGCACTGTCGAGCATATTTGCACGGGTCATGAAACCGACAAGCGCATTGCTTGGATTTTCAGGCAGTTCCAAACGTTCCGTACTCAGCGCATACACCGTAAAGATGTAACGATGGACCTCACCGGGAGGGGGACAAGCGCCGCCAAACCCAATGGTACCGTAGTCATTTCGAATCTCAATTGCCTCACCAGGTAAGTCGTCATTGATACTCACATTCTGAGAAATAGAGTTCGTGGAGGCTGGGATATTGACGACATTCCAGTGCCACCAGCCTGATCCAGTTGGTGCATCTGGATCGTACACATTGATTGCAAAGCTTTTTGTTTCTTCTGGTGCGCCAGTCCATGACAATTGTGGTGACTGGTTTTCACCTTCGCATCCAAAACCCGCAAAAACGTGGGCATTTGTCAACTTTTCACCTTCGGAGACGGTTGTACTGGTTAAGTTAAACTCCTGCGCAGATGCAGGAGATGTGATCATTGTGGTGAGCAAAAAGCTAAGGACAGTAAACTTACTAAGCATTGTCGTGGTCTTCTTTAAGTTGAGTATTGTCTACACTCTGAATTTAGCAAGGACAGCTTTACTCTACTTTCACCAATCAGGCAGAAACTATCAAAAAACGCTCAATTTTCTACCTTGCGTATCTCACTTGGCTTGATTCCAAATCGCTTCTTGAACGAATTTGAAAAGTGGGATGGTGCTTTGAATCCACAATCAAATGCGATTTCTGAAATTGGCATGTCTGTTGACTGTAAAAGACTAAGCCCATGCTCAAGTCTCGTATTCTGCAGTATTTTTGAAAACCCTTGCCCGGATTTGGTTAACCAACGTCTCATGGTTGCCTCACTTATGGCAAAATGCTCGGCCACTTCACTGGACCGCCAAGGGTGGCTTAAATCTGTTTCAATAAGTCTTCTAACCTTGCTAAGTGGTTTCTCTTCTTCATTAGGTGAGAGATGAACACCCTTATGTTTTAACCAGATCAAGGGTTCCAACAGTCGATGCTGTCTGATCGGCTCTGGTATTTCTGTGTCGTCCAGTGTGGCCTGAATAGCATTTAATATTTGGAAGGATTGACCTGTAGAAGCTGGCACGATTTGGATGCCAGTTGATTCAGATTTTGGTGTTTTGTTAGAGAACACCGCTTCTATCATATGACGTGGAAAGCAAACGCCAGTAGCCCGATAATCATCGCCAAGCACGGGTCGGTTTTCCATCGTCACTACAGATCCAGGTGGAAATATCATCACATCTTCAGTATGCCCAATCAGTTCACCGTTTATTGGACACAATACCCTTTTGCTACCAGCCTGAATGAAGAACAAAAATGTGTGTTGAAAATAAAGATCGGTAAACGTAGCTGTCGTTGCCTGAGAGATTGACAGCACGGACACATTGGATTGAGAGCAACGTCTGGACATCCGCAGAGGTAGGATCAATTCTTGCATTGGGACGGTAGGCGAGAGCGCTCTTCCCATCCAACGCAAACGTTTGGGGGCGATTACTCACCCACCGATCATCATCAAGCAGCTTAACCTATGCTTTTATAAATTCCATAACACTTTGGTAGAAGCAAGCTAAGGTTGCCCATCACCTAAGCAGATCGGTGATCGCTTCAATGGGGGCGCCACAATAGCATCTGGCCGTCACTTCCAGTAGGCGATCGCAACCATCATAGGTGCCCAAAGACGTAATACTGTAGCCGGAGATCGACTCCACCACATAGCTATTCAAGGTCCCCGCCCCCTCGTAGGGCAGCAGTTGGGCGTAAGCGGGGACGCGACTCCTGTGCTGTCAAACTGATAGCCCATCGACCAGATGGCCTGCTCCTGCAAAGATAGGGTCGGGTCCGGAGCCACCAAACGATCCGTGATGGCGAAAGGCCGGTCAAAGACCATCGCGTCAATCCAGGCCGCCGCCGTAATTTTATTGGTTTTCGGGTGGTGTGCGTTTCCCCCTTGCACGCTTTAACTCATACCCAGCAGACCGATAGGCTTCCCCCGTGGAGGCAGAGCCTCGGCACGAGGGAAGCTTTGTTAAGAAAACCACACTGAGCCGATGTAACGTAGTCAAACAAACAAACTTTCTGGATGGTTCTGTTAAAGTGCTTTGAGCCCACGAATGAAAGCAGCCCTCTAGCGTTTCATTCACCTATCCTGAGGTTTTTATCGTGACTATTGGTATTCGGACCGTTGCGATCGCATCGCTAAGTCTTTCGTCCGCTATGTTAGCGGCTATTCCCGCAACGGCCGCCACCTTTACCTATGGCGAAACGGCGGTTGAAGCAATCAACTACCTGTCAACAAATCTCAAGGGCCGTAGCATTGGGACAGCGGCAGAGGCCCAAACCGTTGATTATATAGTCGAGCAGCTCGAAGGTTTTGGCTATATACCCGAGCTACAGCCGTTCACCTATGAATTTGATGGTGAAACGTACACCTCCTACAACATCGTAGTCGAGCGGACAGGTACCTCCGGTAAACAAATGCTCTTTGGGGCGCACTACGACAATGCACCTAGCAACATACGACCCTTCCTCGACCGCACTAACCTAGAAGGCACCAACGACAACGCATCCGGCGTCGGTGTCCTCTTAGAGCTGGCCCAACGTTTAGAGCCAGAGACAACCCACACCGTCAAGTTTGTGTTCTTCGGGGCAGAAGAGATTGGTCTAGTTGGGTCAGGGGTCTATGCCAATAACCTCAGCCCAGAAGACATCGACAATACCTTGCTGATGACCAATCTTGATAGCCTGATCGTCGGTGACAAAATGTATTTCAACGCCGGACGCGGCGCAACCGAAAATCCGAGCTGGTTTAAGTACCGTGACTTGGCGCTTGAGATTGCTGCCGAAAACGGCATCGCCGCAGAGAGTAATCCCGGCTTTAATGAGTTTTATCCTATAGGCACGGGCTGCTGTAGCGATCTAGAATCTTTTGACATGATCATGCCGGTCCTTGCGGCGGAAGCCACCAACTGGGATATTGGCGAAAAAGACGGCTACACCCAAACGGCCAACCCCCTAGTCCCTGGCGGTGCCACCTGGCACGACCCCGCAACGGACAATCTCGCCTTTATCAACGCCGTTTTTCCAGGCTTGATCGAAGAACGCGCCCACAACTACACGCTAGTATTTGATCAGTTTATCGACCGGGTCAATGCAACATCCGTGCCTGAACCGGCCAGCCTCCTAGGGTTGCTCGGTGTCGCAGGTGCGATGGGCCTATGGCGAAAGCGCCCGGACAGCAAGGTCTAGAGTCTGGAGACAGAGCCTCCCGCGTTGCGTCCCAGTCTTCGGCTGGGACGCAGGAACAACTAAGTTTAGGGGCACCCATGAGGCGTGGCCGAAGCGATGGTAAGGGTTAGCGCGTCCTCTGCAACGCCCAGTTAGGCCACAGAGCGAAGGCACAGAGTGTCAGTCTGTGTTTTGACCGATTCGCCATAGAACGCCTGATGGATCTAGCATGCAGAAGTCTCTCATTCGCCAGGGCTGAGATTCGATTGGGCCGACCTTGATGCCGTATTTGGATGCGACGTTGGATTCTTGGACGTGCCTCCACCATGCGTCTACATCTTCTACAAGGATATGCATCATGAAATTGTCGGCCAACGATTCTGTGCAAAAGTCTTGCAGCAAAAAGCTCACATGCCCAAAGTGGAAGTAGGCAACACCATCGCCTTCGGATGCCATCATGAAGCCCAAATCCTTGTAAAACTGCTTAGACAGTGCAAAGTCTTTGGCTGGAACGAAGGCCTTTATCTCGGTAATTTTTAGATTTGGCATAGAGAGAGGGTTACACGAATTACTGAGCTCGCTCTTAATGGGAGCCTAACGGTGAATTTGTGCGGCGGCAGATAACCTCTGACTCCCATCGGTCACCTCCGCTCCGTTCGTATCAACGCAGTGTTGGCTGACTGTAGCGTAGGCTTTACGCTAGCGCTGGGTAGCCTCACTTAGTGCTTCCTGAAGCACTTCATCACTCACACCATGACGCTTTAAACTGGCAATCAACGCAGAGACAGTATCTCCCTCTAATCGCTCAAGGTCAGCACGCAGCCCTTGGCCAATATAGGCACGTGCCAAGGGCTGATACCCGGAAAAACCCAATAATGGAGCTAGACGCTTCAGATCCTCAATCACATCTTCTGGCATCCGAATAGTGATCGTTGTCATAGGCCGATCCCTATTTAATCGTTGTTTCAAAGCATCAATCTTCATAATATTCGCGATCCTTGCGTGTCGCTTTGCGGGCTGAAATAATCCTAATGGTGTCGTTTTCACGCTCTATGTAAACGGCATATAAAAGATTCCAGCGTCTGTCCAGACCAATGACCGCATCGCGCGCTTCATCATTACGACTCGCATCAACCACAACAAGAAACGGATCAAAGAACGCCTCCGCAGCTTGCTGAAAGGTGATTCCATCGTGGTTTATGGGGTTAACCCTGGCCTTCTCGTTATTCCAAACGAAGGTGACGCCATTGAGCACGAAATGTACATCCATACCCCATATTGTAGCCATCATGTATTTACACCGTCAATACATGATGGTGCTGAGTACCTTGGTTTGCCTCAACCCTGCTACTCAGTCGGGCTGTTAGTTGGATGGCCGCCTAGCAAATACCCTTAAGCAGCCCAACGGTGAAGTTGTGCGGTGGCCAGAAGCTCTGATCTTAGTTGATAGCTTTTGCTCCATCCGCACCGACGTAGTGTTAGGCTTCACCGTCAGTTTTCGGTGGTGTATTGGCGGCGTCTTGTATCTTTTTCTGAAGAACCGCAACAGCGTTAGAGTCCAGTTCCTTATCTGGTGGAACCATTTCTCGTTCAGCCAGTGCAGTTGTGATCTCAGCCGAAGAGGCTTTTCCTAGTTCCTGCAACAAAGAGTTGAAGGACAGTTTTTGCTCCTGGATTTCTTCTTTAGGAACTGAGTCGACAACATAGGAAAGGGTTACCTGTCTTGTCAGAGCATAGACAATATATTGATTTAAGGAAACACCTTCACCTTCTGCCAAATTAGCCAGTTGTTGATGTAGTGTTTCTGGTAATCGAAGGGTTAATCGACTCATACTTCACCTCCATTGCTTGCTAATTTGACGACCAACTCAACTGGAGTCATTACTTGTAAGCCTAGCGACATTTCAGCATTTTTAAAGTCACGCAGATTGGACGTAATGACCACTGCTCCTGCATTCATGGCACAGTCCACAACTAAATCATCACCTGGATCTGGCGAAGTGGGTCTCCACGAATAGTAAATTTCTGCAAACTGACAAAGGTTTAGCAATTTACCTAGAACGGGTCGAAGTGTTTGCCAGCGTTTTTCGGAAAGCTTACGGGATAAAACATCGACGTATTCGTAAGCAAGGGCATTGGAAACACAAACGGTCAAAAGACCAGCCAACCATGCATCCATGACTAACCCAACAGCACCGCCCTGCCTAGTTAAGCCCTCGAATACAACGTTTGTATCAATCACAACTCGCAAAGATGAATCAACAGCCATGACACTACTATAGCACCGTATTTAGTGTCAGTAATTCGGTCCTATAAGCCACAAATCTGAATCAACACCTTTCGTCCCTGTCTCGGCCCATCCAAATCCACCAGCATCACAGACTGATACGTACCCAACGCCAACTTCCCATCCACAATCGGCACCGTCTCACTATTCCCCAGCGTCATTGCCATCAAATGCGAGTGCGCATTAATCGGCTCATCCGGTGGCACATCCCGCAAATGTAGATCATTATGCAAATACTGACCCTGCGGTGGAGCCAATTGACGCAGATAAGCCTTAATATCCACCAGCAACCGTTCCTCAGCCTCATTCACCGTCAGCGCCGTCGTCGTATGACAAGAAAACACCACCACATGCCCCTGGGTCACCCCAGCCGCTGTCACCTGTTGCTGAATATTCGCCGTAATGTCAAGAATATAAATTGTCTCAGCCGTATCAAAGGTTAGATAGTGAGAAACTAACACCATAGTCCCATTCCTTATAGGGCATCCCATGAACACTTCCCATCAAGACCCAGCCGTGATCGAAAGAGTTCTGGCCAAAACGAAGTATATCGCCGTAGTAGGTCACTCACCTAAACTCCAACGTCCCAGCTATCAAGTATCCCGCTACATGCGTCAGCAGGGATATATCGTCTACCCCGTTCACCCAGCCGCCAAAGAAATCGACGGCCAACGGTGCTATGCCTGTTTGGCCGATGTGCCCGGTCCCATCGACATAGTGAATGTATTTCGGCGCAGTGAATTTCTCCCTGACCTGGTGGATGAAATACTCACTCTAGAAACCATGTCTGAGGTGAAATGTCTGTGGACCCAGCTGGACATTTATGATGGGACGGCGGCCCAGAAGGCGATGGAGCACGGCTGGCAAGTGGTGATGGATGCCTGTCTTAAAATTGAATTCCAAAAGCGAAGGGCAAACAGCGTTGCTGATTTAGGGGATGGACCGATCGGCTAGCCATGCCATTTGACGGTATCTTTCAGGTGAAATTCTCCCAAGGATCAGCAACGCCAACTCATTAAATGGCTGGCATTCGCTCTCCCATCTGCACGCGCCATAGGTTGGCATAGATGCCATTGCGGGCCAAGAGTTCTTCATGGGTGCCCCATTCCGATAGTTTTCCTTGGTCCATGACGTAAATGCAGTGGGCATTGCGGACGGTGGAAAGACGATGGGCAATGGCAATGGTGGTGCGATCGCACGTAATCTTCTCCAACGATCGCTGAATCGCTGCCTCCGTATCGTTATCCACCGCCGAGGTGGCCTCATCCAAAATTAAAATCGGTGGATTCTTCAGCAAGGCGCGGGCAATGGCCAGCCGCTGCCGTTGGCCCCCCGAGAGCTTTTGGCCCCGTTCCCCCACGATGGTCTCATACCCCTGGGGTAACTGCTGGATAAAGTCGTGGGCCTCCGCTAGCTGGGCCGCCTGGGCAATTTCCTCGGGCGTCGCACTAAAGCTGCCATAGGCAATATTTTCAGTCACCGTCCCATGGAATAAAAACACATCCTGACTGACCAACCCAATGGCCCGACGCACATCGTCCAGGTGCAGCTGACGCAGATCGTGGCCATCCAGGGTGATCTGACCATGGCTAATGTCATAAAACCGCAGCAGTAGTTTGACTAAAGTACTCTTGCCGGAGCCCGTCGCCCCAACGATGGCGGTTGTTTTACCCGCCGGAATTTTTAAGGTCAAATGCTCCACCACGGGGGGACGATCCCGATAGGCAAAAGTAACATCCCGAAAGACAATCTCCCCCTGCACATTACTCACCGGCAGCCGATAGTCCCCAGGCCGAATCGCCACCGGCGTATCCAACAAGTCCATCACCCGCGTGATAGACGCCATGGCCCGGCGATACTCATCCAGGGTTTCCCCCAACCCGGTTAGGGGCCACAGCAACCGCTGGGTTAAAAACACCATCACACTGTAGGATCCCACGGCCAAATTGCCTGCCACTGCCTCCAGACCGCCATAGATCAGGGTGGCCGTAAACCCCACCAAAATCAAAATACGGATCATGGGAATAAAGGCAGAACTAAGGGCAATGGCCCGGCGGTTGCTTTGGCGATAGGCCTCGCTATCTTGGCCCACCCGCTGGGTTTCATAGGTTTCTGCGGTGTAGCTTTTAATCGTGGCAATGCCCGTCAGGTTATTAGACAGTCGCCCATTGAGCAGCCCCACCCGTTCCCGCACTTCGGTATAGCGGGGGGCCAGGTGTTTTTGGAATGCGATCGCACCCCACACAATAAACGGCATGGGCAGCATCGCCAGCCACGCCACCTGGGGAGCCATGACAAAAAATGCCCCGCCAATCAGCAGCACCGTAGTGATGACCTGCAATACTTCATTGGCCCCCTGATCAAGAAAGCGCTCCAGCTGATTGATGTCATCGTTGAGAATAGACATCAACCCTCCCGAACTGCGCTCTTCAAAAAACGCCAGCTCTAAGGATTGCAGATGGTTGTAGGCATCCAACCGCAGGTCGTGCTGCACCGACTGGGCCAGGTTCCGCCACATCCAGTTATAGATATACTCAAATGCCGACTCCAGCGTCCACACAATCACCGTCATTACAGACAGCCAGATAAACTGGTCGCGAATGCTGGATATCCCCCAGCTGGCAATCATGGAATCCTGCTGCTTGACCACCACATCCACCGCCAAACCAATCAGCACCGGTGGGGCCAAATCAAACAGCTTATTCAAAATCGAGGTCAGACTCGCCAGCCAAATCCGGCGGCGATAGCGTTGACCGTAGGTTAACAAACGCTGGAGGGGGTAGTTCATGGCACCTGATGGGGGAATTTTGGCCAGGGAAGGGTTCAGTGAACCGTCCTAGAATCCTTCATTGAATCCTTTATTGTGAACCATAGTTGCGGCGGTTCAACGCTCTGGACCATCGATTCCATTCATTCACCTGACCCATGTCATGGATACCCCATGCCATGGATATGCAAATGCCATTTTTAACCCCAGACGTGAATATTCTTAGACCCGGACATGGTTGTTAAAGAGTTCAAAAAGATCTCGTGAGATCTACGGTAAGACCCACTTTTTTGGATACTCTGTCTACATAGGTAACTCGGTGTGCTACCCATCACGATTCATCCCAACAGACTAAAACCCTTGTTTGTGAATCACTACCAACTTTCAGGGTGATCTAAACCACGGTCTAATTAAAACTAGGTATTTTCGCCATAGAAGCACTGCGGCCCTAGACGTGGCTCGGCGGGGCAGTACTGACTTATTGCGCTCTAGGCGAGTCTGGGCTTGCTGGGGCAACTCCAGGGCATTCTATAGGTTGCATGCTCTTACTAAATAAAAATATTTCCCTAACCCATGGCTAAGCCGAAGCTCGTAGCTTTCCCTTGGCCCAAACGACCGTTCTGGACGTAGTTAAGGTTGATGGACAACAACGCTCGGTTTTTACTGGAGTGTTGTCGTTGCTTTATTCTGCTTTATCCATTTAGGGTTTAAGCCCTATCTAAATACGCCTACTGATAAATATATGGAAACTCCTTTTGCAATTCGCTACCACAACATCAAACTCCGGGTGGAGCGTTTATATAAGAGTACGGAATTAAAAACGGAGAAGGAGAAACGATCCCTCAGGTTGGAGGATGTATCCTTCACCCTGAAGGGGGGAGAATGTATTCACTTATATCCCTCAGTTGTCCATGGATTACTGTTAGATGCGGTAGTCGGCCATACCCGCATCGATGCGGGAGCCATTTGGATAGACCATCAGGGACAGTGGCTCAATTTACCCCAGCTATCCCCCCGCCAGATGAGACAGATTCAAGCTCGCACCATTGGTTATATGGGCTCCAGTGAAGCATTGCGTTCTATGCCCACCGTGATTGACTGTGTGCAGAGTCGGTTACTTGAGCTGGATTTTTCCCATTCCCAAGCCACATCCCACAGCCGCCATGTTTTAGATTGGGTGGGGTTACCGCGCAGTCTATGGCACAAGGCTCCGGCCGATTTGCCCCTAGTGAAGTTGCACCAGGTTAATTTGGCCCGCACGTTTGCTGTGGATTACAGCGTTGTCGTGATTGACCTGCCCATGGATCACTTTGACCCGGACAATCAGAAGCGTCTACAGCAGCTGATTGAATATCGCAAAGCTCAGAATAGCTGCTTTATTGGCTGCTTTGATCAGGTGGAACTGCGGCAGAATGTGTGCGATCGCAACCTCTCCATCCCCATCCCCACCCCGATTCCCAGGGATAAATCCAGGGACCAACCCGCACCCACCGGCCCATCTACTGGCGTAACAGTAGGTAGTACAGTCGTCCACTCGTATTGATCAATCCAGCCTGCTGGCCAGCCAACTCCCCCGTCCCCACAAAAATATCCACCCGGCCCGGCCCCCGAATTGCCCCCCCGGTATCCTGATCCAGCACATACCGATTTATGGGCCTAGTCTGCCAGTTACCCGCTGTGCTGGGTACGGGCAGATTCAAACTAATCAAGGCCAATGCCCCCGGCGGCATCAACGTTTTGTCCGTGGCAATGGAGCGCCCGGCCGTCACCGGCACATTGAGACTGCCCATGGGCGGCGCGCCCCCCGTTGCCTGGAAAAATACAAACCGATCGTTGCGGGGCAAGTAGCGATTGAGTTCTTCTGGATGCTGCTCAAAATAATCCAGCAGCACCGGCAGGGACAGGTCTGCCTCCGCCACAATGCCATCCTCAATCAACGCCCGACCAATGCTGGTATAGGGATATTCCGTCCGTCCGGCATAGCCCACTGACATCACCGAACCATCCGTCAGCTGTAGTCGAGCCGAGCCCTGGACCTGAACTAAAAAGGCCTCTAGGCGATCCCGCAACCACACCAGTTCTAACTCTGCTAGCGGCCCTTGTCCTGCCTGCAATCCATCCGTTCCCTCTAGCTCAGCCCGGGTAGGGTGGGGCAAGGGCCAAGCATCCAGATCCGCCGGTCGACTATAGAGGGGATAACGATATTCCGCCGTGGGCACCGCGCTGGCACTGTAGGTGGGCTCAAAATACCCCGTAAAGTCCACATGGCCAGCCCCATCACTGCCTACGGAGCGATAAAAATCAAATTCCTGGGCCACCGATGCCTGCAGTTGCTGGGCCGAATGGCTGGTGGCCACCAGCTGCCGAAACCGTACCAGACTCTGCTGCACTCGCTCCTGGATCACCCCCGCTAGGGGATAGGCTTCGTAAGCCATGGCCGCCGCATCCGTGGCCAAGTAGTCCAAACTGTGATCAATCGCTTGGAGTAGTGCTACTCGATCTTGACCAAACTGAGCGTCATATCCCAAACATACATCGTCTACAAACTCAACATGGCAGTTAACCAGGTCCAAAGGAAATGCGATGGCAGATGGTTGGGTGAACAGGTGGGCCGAAAGTGGACAACAGACCAATGCCGCCCCTAGGACTGCCCGCAGTTGCCAAAATTGCTTAACCATCACCGCCGTTCTAAAACCGCTCCACACTGGAGCTAAACTGTGGCTCCACCCGGATCGCAATCAGTCGTGATGGCCGCATTACCATATATTCCCCAGGATTAATCTCGGGTAGTGGCACCTTAATAAAGTCCTCCGAAGACGCCTTGGGCATAAGCTCATTGCTGTACCACTTTTGGAAATCTTGAATTGATGAAAACCTCACTTCCTCATGATGGCCGCCATCAAAAAGCATGTGGACGATAAATTCACTAGGTTTCCTAGGCATATGTGCGCGCCGATTTAAGTGATCGACCTATTATGGACCTTCAACCGGCAAAAGTTGCACTTAATAACGATACGAATACTTACAAAATCGTTATGTGTCCCCTGGCAATTCCTGAATAAAGGTAGAGTTTACTCGTATTTTTAGTCCGGTTCTTTTCCACACATCAACACACTTTTTAGAATCCCATGTTGCGTAAAGTTTCCATAGCTATCGGTGCTCTTTTGCTCATTGGGCTACTGGCAGTGGGCGGTTGTCAGCTCACTCAACTCAAAGCCTCCCCATCTAGCGACAATGCTAAATGGGAGCAAATTGAAGAGCAAACCCCCGCCGTTGCCGTTGACAAGAAAGCGGTCATTGACGGTGGTAACTTCAACAAGTTTTTCCCCAGTGACGGTGGCGGATACGAACGAGTCTATACCCAAGAAAAAGATGGCTTTGCTGAAGCCAAACTTAACCAGGATGGCAACACCCTAGCCATGCTGTCAGTGTCCGACACCGTTTCAAACCCTAGCGCCGCTAGCAAGTATCAAAATAGTGAGCGCACCCTGGCGGGCTATCCCGTAGCAGAAGTGGGCAGTACCGCCACCAGTCTGCTCGTGGCGGATCGTCTCCAGGTCAAAGTCCTCTCTCGGGATCCTGACTTTACGTCAGCCGACCGTGAAGCCTGGCTAGAAAAGTTTGATCTTGCTGGTCTGGCCAAACTGGTCAATTAACCCCCACCCAAGTCCCCCATCCCAATCTGAACCCTAGAGTTTTAACCTATCAGAGAACTCCAATTCTGGCTGGGGGACGAAGGTTCTATCGCCTGAGACGTAAATGAGGACATCAACATGAGCAAGCCAATTTATGAGCTAGTTAACGACCTACCTCAGAAAAACCTCACGGTTTTTGTACTGCGTTCCTTGGATAAAGTGCTGCCCGGGGAATGGGAGAATATCGTAGGTTTTGAAAACACCATTCGACAGGTGACGGGGGAAAGTGACGCTGCCCTGATTGAGCAAATTGGTGCCCGGGCCATTCAGCTCTATAACGATAAGTCTGAAGGCTACCAACGGGCCATGTGGCTTTATCAAACCATCGATTCCACTGGGCGTGCCCTAGGGCAGGCGGCGTTGGCCGGTAAGGTGACAGAAAATGTACCCTTTTTGTCCATTGTGAATCGCCTTACGCCAAAACCCGAAAAGGCCCAGACCATCGACCTCTGCATGAAGCTGGTGACCGAGATTGTGGCCTTCTGCAAAATCAACGGTATTCCCGGCGACAGTGTCGGTGATTTTGTCAAAGCCTTGGGTGACTATGGCGGTGAGTCTTTGATCCGCATGGCGGGTCTTGTCTGTTTCGATGGCTTAGTCCCCCTGGGACCCAATTTTATCAAGCAAACAGAAACCATATTGGGCAATCTCACTCCCAAGGACTTGGATAGTAATCCGGCATTTAAGGCCATTAAGGAAGCCATCCCTGGGGGTAAACCTGACGATCAGCTCACCTTTATCGGCAGTAGCTTTGAGTCGGTTAAGGGTTGGATGGGGAACTTTGTGGAATCCAAGGGGATTACGCCCCAAAGCGTGGTAGCCAACATCAAAACCTTTGTGGATGTGGCGGATGATAAAATGGATTATGTTGGGGCCTTTTTGGATATTTCCACGAATTACTACGAGCACACGGGGGTACAAACCCTGGCCCGACGCCTAGTGGAACGGGCCGTTGCTGAAATTTAGGCCAATGCAGCCGATGTGACCACTGCCAATGTGACAACTTATGGCCATTGTTAAAAACGTTCTGGGTGACAATCTCCAAATTTGCTGTACAAAACCGATGACGGGTTTTTATCGGGATGGCACTTGCAACACAGGACCCAATGATATGGGTTCTCACGTTGTCTGTGCCGAAATGACGGCGGAGTTTTTGGCCTATACCAAAGCCCAGGGCAATGATTTAAGTACCCCCATGCCCATGTACCAGTTTCCCGGTCTAAAGCCTGGCGATTGCTGGTGTCTATGTGCTAGCCGCTGGAAAGAAGCCCATGAGGATGGCATGGCTCCCAAGGTGGTTCTGGCGGCTACCCATGAAAAGGCATTGGAGCAGATTACCCTAGATGTTCTCCAGCAATATGCCACTGAGTAGCCGACTGAGGTTAACTTGGGGGTTCGGCCTTAGCCACCGCTGACGGGCGGGATAAATACAACTTCATCGCCATCATGGATTGGGGTATCGGCTTCAACAAACTGCAGGTTGATGCCAAAACGGGTTAGTTCTTGCCACTGCTTGAGGTCGGGGTATTGGGTGCAGATGCGATCGCACAGTTCCCTAACCGTAATCTCCTCCGGTAGGGTCATTTCCAGATCAGGACGCCCCAAAGCATCCTGATAGGCGGCAAATAACTTCAACGTAATAGATATCATCGTCACCCAGGGTGTTTAATCTGTCTTCAAGACCTATTAAACAACCCCTTAAGTACTTTTTAAGTACCCGTTAAACACCACCGCTTAGACACCGACCGCTTAGACACCGACCGCGTTGGCTAGGGTATCCAATAGCATTTGCTCACGGTAAGGCTTCGAGAAGTATGAATTGGCCCCTAACTTCATCGCTAGTTTACGGTGCTTCTCCCCGGTACGGGATGTCAGCATCGTAATGGGCACCTGGGAGCAACGATTGTGGGAGCGCAGTTTTGCCAAGAATCCATAGCCATCTAGACGCGGCATTTCAATGTCGCAAACAATCGCATTAATATCTAATCCAGCATCCAATTTCTCTAAAGCATCGAGACCATCCTTGGCCTGAGTCACGCGATACCCATGTTTCTCCAGGGTTAGTGCCAGTAACCGTCGCACATTAACCGAGTCATCCACCACCAAAATCGTTGGCTGCTGGGATACCTTGGCCATATTAGGCTGCAGGTCACTGAGCTTACCGCTGAGTAGGGGGTTTCCATACAGTACCGCCGCTTCTTTGATATTGGACCCTTCACAACTCAATACCCAGCGGATAAATTCTGGTGCATTCAGCAGGGGGACCACCTGGCCATCCCCAAAGATGGTGCAGTTGTTAAATCCGGCTGGCATGGGAACCGTGCCTTCCACCCGCCGGAGGGCCACTTCTTGATCTCCCCATGAGCGGTCGATCTGCAACCCAAATGACTGGTCGTTGTAACGGAAAATCAGCACCGTTGGCACCGTCACATTGGCACTCATTTCCAAACTTTCGATGTGGCGAGCACAGTTAAAGGCCAACCACTTAGCCATGCGAATCAGGCGAACTACCTGGCCACCGCGGGTAAACATCTCGCGACCACCATCCTGGTAAATATCTTCATTGGCCACCACCGTGATTTCCTGAAGATTATCCGTTGGTATGGCCATGGGCAGACGATTACTCTCGACCAACAACACCCGGGTCACAGATAGGGTGTAGGGCACCGAAATGGTAAATGTTGACCCCTGGCCTGCCTGGGTCGCCACACTGATATCGCCGCGAATGTCTTCTAGATTGTTGCGGACCACATCCATCCCCACCCCACGCCCAGACAGCGCAGTCACCTGGCTAGCTGTACTAAAGCCAGGCTCAAAAATTAGGGAGAGCAAATCAGTTTCACTCGCTGTGGCCAACAACGATTCATCCAGCCCCATTTCTTGGGCCCGGGCCCGAATCTTGTCTAGGGGAATGCCGCGACCGTCGTCGCGAATGGTGATGATTGTGCGGCTGCTTCGCTGCTGGGCGGTGATGGTAATGGTGCCCTGTTCTGATTTGCCAGCGGCTCGGCGGTCATCTGGCGTCTCGATGCCATGATCAAAGGCATTGCGCAAAATGTGCATCAATGGATCGTTCAAGGACTCTAGGATATTGCGATCCAACAGGGTTTTGTCCCCTTCCACCTTCAGCTCAACTGGCTTACCAAACTCTAGGGATAGTTCACGCAATGCCCGAGGGAAGCGATTGGTAATGTCCGATAGGGGCCGCATCCGCAACTTGTTGAGATTGCGCTGGAGTAAACGTGTAGTGCGCTGTAAATTACGCGATGACTGCTCGGCCATATCCACACTAATTTCAAGATCGTCGGCCACCTCTCGCAGCCTGACGGCCGTTTCCATAATGTCGCGGAAGGGCAAATGACGCTCGTCATAGCGATCCATTTCTAGGGCATCAAACCCAGATGTACTGGAGGCAGAGTCTTCGTGGATTGTCAGGGCAGGCCTGGCCGCCCCGGTAGGGTCCTTTGCCGGCGGTAGCATCAGCTGGTTATCACTGGCGGTTTTATCATAGGCGTCCCGCAGATCTTCCTCCGATTCTTCTAGGGAACGTAGCCGCTCGTTAAGCAGCTTAACCAAGGTTCTTAGGCGCTTTACTTCACTGTCGAGGCGATGACGCTCAATGGTCAGATCGCCGAAGTAGTCGTTGAGCTCGTTCAGCTGCCGCACCGACACCCGCACCGTGGTGTCTTGATCGGCCTCTGTGCCTACCTTAGCTTCAGTTGCTGGCTGACTTGAGAGGCGAAACTCCGCCTGGGGTGGGCTTTGCTCATGTGCCCCTGTTTCCCACACAGGGCTAACGGCCTGCACCTGCGATGGAAACACATCGGTGTCTGGGGGGTGAACGTTAGTCGGTGAAATCACCTCTGTCAGCTGGATGACTTCATCTGGGGATAGAAAGTCTGCTGACTGACCAAAAATGTCCTGGTCAGCGGGTATGCTTTCTGCCTGGGCTAGGAGAGCGGCCCAATCCTCGTCTGAAGTTTGTTCTACTGATAGGATATCGTCTAGGTTTTGGGGGTTGCTAACTGGAGGGAAGTCGTTGGATGGGGCTTGGCCACTCTCCCCCGGGAGAATCTCGAAACTCAATCCGGTTAGGGCGACGGGAAGCTGTTCAACCTGGCCCGCTAAGATCAGGCTTTGGGACTGCCGCCATGCATCTAGGGCAGCTTGGGCCACTTCCATGGACTGGGCCTCATTTGCCGTCCCCATTGCCTGCTCTACGGATACGCATAGCTCACAAAAGGCTGGCAGCTGTAGCATTTCCCCCAGACCGCCCAGTTCCTGGGCGAGGATAGTGACTTCTTCCCGTAGTAGTTGAGGTATCTGACTAGAGATGGCCGTGTCTAGGCGAATTAGACACCCTTCTACTTCGGTACTAAATAGTACCGGAATAATATCCTGGTTTTCATCGGACGACAGTAGACTATTTTCGTCCTCAAGATCAGCTTCTCCCAAAATGTCGTAAAGCTGTTCAAAAATAGGCATGGCTGTACTACTCAGCCATGGTTCTTCCGGTTCACTGCGGTTGCGATCGCAATCAATTACCCGCCGCAACACATCTATCGCCGACAGTAATAGCCGCTCCAAATTGTCATCAATAACCAGCTTATCCCGCTGAATTTTGAGCACCTTTAACGAATCTTCCAGGCGATGGGAAAATTCACTCAGAAGGACATATCCCATCATGGCCGCCCCCCCTTTAATAGAATGGGCAGCGCGCAGGGCAGCATTGATGCTGTCTTGCAGTACACCTTTATGGGCTAGGTCCAATAAGGACCCGTCTAAAGTCTGCAGATATTCATCAGCTTCATCGAGAAACTGAAGCTTAATCTCAAGTTCTTTATCCATTGCCATGACATTGCACCTGTTGCATACCTGTCTTATGTGACTGCCTATTGCCCGATCCAACGTAGACGCCCTGATGATTCAAGCGTCCTGCGAGAGCCTTATTCATCTACCTTAAAGGCAGCCATGGACAGTTCCAGCTCCTTAGCCACTGTCACTGTCTGCTTCAACGCATCCGAAACAGCCTTAGACGAGCTGGACGTGCGTTCAGATACCAACGAGATTTCCTGCATTAAGGTAGATACATCCGCTGCTGTTTCTACCTGGGAAACCGTTGCTGCAGAAATCGTCTGCACCAGGGCATCAATTTGTTGGGACACTTCCATCATTCGCGTCAGGCTCTGCTTCGCTTCGTCCACCCGACGAGTGCCTTCAACGACTTGAGAGGTACTACTTTCGATAGCTTCCACCACATCGGCGGTCTCTCGCTGAATACTGTCCACAATCCGCTCAATATCTTGAGTGGCCGCCGCTGAACGCGCCGCTAGTTCCCCCACCTCTTCAGCAACCGCCGCAAAACCCTGACCCTCTTCTCCAGCCCGGGCTGCTTCAATACCGGCATTAATGGCTAGCAAATTTGTCTGGGTAGCAATTTGGTTAATTAGGGAAACAACCTTAGAAATCTGTTGGGAAGATTCTCCTAGCCGCTTTACCTTCTTAGCCGTTTCCCCTACGGTTGTGCGGAGAGCCAAAATATTTTGCACCGTCAGATCCATGGCAGCACCGCCGGTTTCAGCCGTTTGCGAAGCTTCACGGGCCACCACCGCCGCCTGCTGTGCCCGATCCGCGGCATGGGTAATCGCCATGGTCATAGTTTCCACAGAATCCAACGTTTTAGTTGTTCGCTCCGCTTGTTTTAAGGCATCTTCAGCTAGGGCCTCCATCGCAGCTTCGTTATCCCCCAGGGACGTATTTACCTGGACCGCTGAAGTTTTTACCTGAGTCACAATTTGACGCAAACTCTCAATGATGGCATTGAAAAAGTCGGCAACCGTACCAATTTCTCCTGCCGAAACATCAGCCCGCACGGTCAAGTCACCTCTGGCAGCTCCTTCTACATCATCTAAAAGACTCAGTAGTTCCATTTGAAGAGTCTCTTGACGCTGTCGTCGTTCCTCAGATAGGGCCTCTGCTTCTAACTGGGCCTGCTGTTTCTGGTTGAATAGACCCATTTGCTCGACAGATAAACCAACCTGTAGGGCAGCCTGTTTAAAGAAGCTGATGTCTAACTCGCTCCAATTCCGTGGACCGGAGCATTGGTGGGCCACCAGCAAACCGAGCAGTTCTCCATTTTCCACAATGACAATGGGGGCCACCAAATTAGCTTGGACTTTAAAGGGTTTTAGCTGCCCTAGATGACAGGCGGTTAAGCCAGCCTCAAAAATGTTGTTGGTTACCTGCACCCGCCCCTGACGATATTTGTCGACATAGTTGTTGGCAAAACATGGGTCATTAATGTTAGCTCCGAGGGCTGCGGGCCAGCCCATGGCAACGGATTCCGATACAATCTCACCGCTCCAGTCCTCATTAAAGCGGTAGACTACGACCCGATCCGCCTCAATTGCCTTGCGAATCTCATTGACTGCAATGCTAAAGATGCGATCTTGATCAATATTATTTTTCCGCAGGTCACTGGTTAGGCTAGCTAGCTGGCTAGATCGTCGAGCCGCTTCCTCTTGAATACTCGCCTGGTTTATCAGGGTGCCTTCAGACTGTGCCACCTTAGCGGTTAAATCGTTAAAGGCCGCCGCCAGCTGGCCGACTTCGTCACTGGCAAACACATCGGCTTTTATCTGACGATTACCCCCAGAAAAGGCCTCAGTAGCCTGCTGAAGGCGCTTAATTGGGCTGGCAACGGCGCGTCCCAACAGCTGGGCCAACAAGATATCAGCCAAAATTGCCAGCAATACAATTGCAAACTGAATCTGCAAACTTCTATTGATCAGTGTCTGGAGATTAGATTCTGATGTCCCGCGCACTAAAACACCAATCGGTTCACCGTTGATGTCATCCAGTGTTTTGGCAGACATTGCGTAGGCACTGCCACCAGGTTCCACGAGGCGTGTTGATACAGCCTTGCCTTGATTTTGGACGGCAAGGTTCAGGATTGCCTCATCATAAATTTCTTCACCGAGCTCAATCTCATCCTCACCTTCATCCAAATCGGCCGATGCAGCTAACTGAAATGTATCATTCCCATCGAATAGGTAAATCGCATCGTAACCAGTACCAAATACCTGGACACTCGTTTCAACGATAGTTGATTTACCGTTGACAACATCACCCGCAATTAACACCCCAACCAACTCATCAGGCTTGTTTTGGGCAAACACTGGAGTGGCCACATAGCGAATTAGGGCGGTGTCTCCCTCCGTTGATAGCTCAAAGTTTTGGCGCTGCAACTCGCTACGCTCAACTAGACCGTTTAATTTGAGCTGCTGCTTTTGGGACACAACCCGGGACACTAAGTCGTAGGGATTAAACTCTTCGCCAGTGCGATCAGTTTGGGCATTAACGATGATTTTGCCATCGATCCCAACCAGGGTGGCATATTCAATATTACGGGCCTCAATTTCCCCTTGCAAAATCTTACGAACGGTAGAGCGCTGTTCGCTGCTTACTTCATCAGGCTGTTTGGCAATGCCTTCGGCTAGCTCCACAATTGCCGTATTTTCGGACTGTCCCCGAAAACCAAACCCCATTTGGTTAACTTTGATGCTGTATTGAATATCCATGACTGATAGTTCAGCCGCAGCCTGCTTCAATAACTGCTGACGCGCCCCACTAATAATTAATAGTGATCCTGCTCCCACTAGGCCAATAACCGAAATAACCTCTGATGAAATTAGACCAATTAGCTGTTTGCTACTAACGGGAAGGTCGTAGAACCACTGCAGGAAATCGCCGCTCTTTGAAATAGTTAGATTTTCAGTGGCATAGCGTCCCTCTCCCTGGCTATATCGAACGCCTCGGCAGGACATGACGTCCTTCTCGGAGGACTCTGCTGGCATCTCTTTCGGGGCAGCAGCATTCGCTGGTACGGGGAGTTCAACGTTTGGGGCGACATCGTTTGTAACTGCCGCCGCTGTATTCCGGCGACTAAGGGCTGCAATCTCTTCTAACTGGGCAGACAGCTCCAGGGTTGGCTGCTGTTCTTTTCCGTTGTACGGCTCTTTGCTATTGTTCTCAATGTCGCCTAACGCTTTCATGACGGCACCTTCTAATGGGGGTGGGGTGGCGGAGTCTGCTGGATTGGCAGACCCTGCCGCTGCGCTGACCTTAGGATTAGGCTCAGCATTTGAGTTTGTACCAACATCCATGGTCATGAGAACTTTCCTTTGGATAGCGTTTCAATAAAAAGTCGTAGAACGATCAGAACAATTAAATATAATCGGCCAAAGGCGATGACGTTAATTTAGGAAAAGCCTGAAAAATTAAGCCTTTAGTTCGACTGAAGCACCGAGGACTGTAGCAGGGATTCTACATCTAGAATAAAAATAGTTTCGTCGTTGTGGGTGACGCAGCCTGTCAGGTAAGGCAATATTATGCTGCTCACGTTATTCGGGGGTGGATGGACCGCTTCCGGAGGGAAGCTCACCATGCCGTCAATTGATTCCACCTGCAGTGCTAAGGGGGTAACACGCCCTTGCACCACGATCAGGTTGTGCTGTTGGCTATGGCGATCGGGGATAGGTAATCCTAATAAGCGCACCAAATTAGCCACCCAAAACACGCGCCCACGACGATTGATCAGCCCTAAAAGAGCTGCAGGCATATTCGGCATTGCCATTACCCGCCTGGTGGGCAGTACCAACGCTTCTTGCACAGCTTGAGCTGGAAGCATGGCTACCACGTTGGTCGCTAGCTGGAATTTCAAAAACGACTTTGCCAGTACGGGACTGTCTTTTTTTAGGGATAGGGCAGACAAAATAATGACCTCATAAATGTGATCCTATGCTAACCATCTACAAAACTGACTTAATCACCTTTAATAATTCCTCGCGGTCGAACGGCTTAGTGATGTAAGCGTCTGCCCCTTGCCGCATACCCCACAACCGATCAATGGCCTGATCCTTAGACGAACAGATGACCACTGGCACCTTTTCAGTCTCAGGCGAGCGCTTTAGGCTCCGACATAGCTCAAAACCACTCATCCCAGGCATTACAACGTCTGTCACAATGACATCAGGCTGGCTGGCAATGGCCTTTTCCAAACCTTCTTGAGCCGTCATAGCATGAATAACGCTATAACCTTCCTCTTGCAAATAATGACTAATGAGCTCTCTTTCAGAGGGCGTATCTTCCACAATCAGCACTGTAGCCGTTTGAATTACTGTCATGACCTATTTGGTATCCCTTAAGTATGTGCCCAATCAACCTCAGTTCATAACAGCGACCATTACAAATCTAAGGCTTATATAACCCAAGTAAATTGATTACTACCTAGACCCTACAGCTGGTAAGTGCATAAACACCATTTTCAAAAGCTCTGATTGACTAAAAGGCTTTGTCAAATAGCCTGAGGATCTGACTAGTTTGGCTTTAGCACGATCAATAAATCCGGTGTTACCTGTCACCATAACAATCGGTGTATTTCTGAAACTTGGGTGTCTACGGAGGAGGGAACAGAGTTCGTAGCCATCCAAGTTAGGCATGGTGACATCTAGTAGGATTAAATCCGGACGACACCGCATAACCTGCATCAATGCCTTCACTGGGTCATTGATCGGCACGACGTTCAGACTTTTATCATTCAGAAATTCTTGAATGGCATTTAAAACCGTTGGACTATCGTCAATACAAGCAATCGTGTAAGTAACTCTGCCAGCATCGGTGGCTGCTGGCATACCCGATGTGCCCATGGTCTGGGGGTAAACAAGGTCATTCGCAACACCGAGCTGGGAGGCTCCTGACTGGGTGGATAGGCCAGAATTAACCAGGGAATTGTTTGGGGCTGCGCCAGGGTTGGAGCCGTTTGGCATTGCCGATGTTACTTGTGCAGGTATACCCTGGGATACCGATGGGGACGAAAGCAAACTCTGTCGGCGATTGCGCTGACAAATTTCCACAATAGGACGCAAATCTAGCTGACAGAGGACCGGATATTCCCCAATATCATCTAGCCCTAGCAAATCATAACTACCTTCCTGCACACCCAAAAAAGACTCAATTACCTCAATAGCCATGGCGCGGATCAGATCACTAGCCTGCTCTGGCGTTAGGTGAGACTGCTCTACCAGCCAGCTGATCGCTTGGTAGTCTGGAGTCAGAGGCGCTCGCTTAGGGGACTGTTCAAACATCAGTCGCAGCTGCACACGGACAGCGCCCACCAAGGTGGAAATCTCATTACTAAAGGACTGGAGGTGACGATCCAGGCGATCAAAGGGCGCATTCGTATCGGTAGCAAAGTTTAGTTTGCCTTGGTTCAGGAAAAGCGACCATGAGTTATCCCCTGAGTACAACTTGAAGTGACCACTCACCTGACGACTAATCAGTTGAGCTAAAAAGCTTAGAGGATGTAACTTCTGGGTTGCACCATAACCCACGATCGAACGACTGTTCATAACTGAGTACTTAACTATACAGTAAAAATCTAAAACCCTTTTGGGCTAATAGACCAAAGCAATGGATAATAACCATGGTGCATATTGGTCGTGAAAAAGGTATATAAACTCTCGACTGACTAACCATACAAATGGTTTCCTAGTCATAGAGCGTAGATGCAGGCGTAAATAGGAATACGTTTACACGTTTATGTAACTATGAAAAAATTCTATCAATCAACCTTCAGTCCGGACTATGTTCTGTAAAAAGTTCGACTTACTTTAATCATTGGTCAAAGATAAATATTTTCAAAACATCTACTCAAAAGGGTTTCGAGTGTACAAGTACCTCATTGTAAGTTTCTAAGCCTACCTTAAGAATACCAGTAAATTTGTCCGTACTTAAACGAAGTCTTGATAAAGAAAACCAGTTTAAGATAATAGTGCCCTCAACATTTTTATTAACAGACTCGATTAAGGTGTTCACGATATTGTTTCCGGTTTAGGAAGATGTGGATGCCCTAAATTGGGGGTGATCCTGCCATTGGTACAATAATGGCATTGGCCAGAGGACCTATGCAACCTGCGCAAGCAATGTCTTAATTTGCTCCTGTTGTTGTTGATCGAGGGACTGAGGGAAAGTTAGCTCAAGGGCTATACGGTAGTCTGATAGCCGATTTTGGCTCCCTAATGCTGGTTCCGCATTGGGGCCATCGCTGTGGGTGCTAGATAGTTTTGGTAGCAGTTCAAGTCGTTCAACTTGAGCCATCAAATCATAGGAATGGACGCTATCAATTTGGGGGTAGACCTGTAGATGCAGCAGGGGGGTATAGTCCTGTAGAGCGATGGCTGCGGTGCTGGCATCGCCCAATAGCTCTAGACGCATATCCCTTGATCCCAGCTCAGTGATCATGGCCGCTTGCACGTAGCTGCCCCAACCTTTCCACCGGATATCGCTCATCACCTCTACCTGTTTGCGCATTTTAACGCTGTTGGCTGGACGTAGCTCTTGGAATGCCCGCTTTAGACTCAGCAAAATAAAGCTGAGGGACTCCCATGGATTGTCTGCATTCTGACGATCTTGGGAGTACCATTTACGCACATCCGAGAAAATGACCGTCGTCAGATTATCTTGCTGCATTTGGGTCATATTCACAAAGTTAATGGCTAACTTTGTCTGCAATGAATCTGTGGCACTGGCCCTGATGATTTCCGCATCGAGTAAAGCGACAGCACCATAGTCGCCAAACAGCTCTATCTGTACACGATCAGAAATATTGGGCCATATATCCAGTAGAACCTGACATCCTGTCTCACTAATATCTACGGTTGTTCCTTCCCAAATTTGCCCATCGTCACTGTAAATTCTGGCAATTAACTCGCGGGGTAAACGGTGAGATTGTCTCAGTTGGGGTTGCTCAAAGGCCACTAGACAGGCAGTCAACACCAGCGCTAGGTTGAAGACGCACCACAGGGTATTAATCAGTACTGCCTGGGTATCTAGGGGGCTAAGAATTAACCAGATGGGCACAGTTAGTAAGGAGGCCGCCGTAATTGCCCCAAGGATAACGAGGTAGCGAACACTATCGATATCAAAACTACGTGACTCTACGGAGACTCCCTTGTCGGTCACGTTGAAGGATCCCAAATTGGGGTTGATTAACGCTAGCAGCGTTACGATGCCTGCCTGGAATGACATGGCAAATTCATAAATCTCATTCCAGAAAGAAAATCTTACATGCTTATAGGCAATGTGGTTCGCGTGCATCGACAGCACAATATGGGGCAAGGCGTAAAACAGGGTTTCGATGCCCAGACCTTTTACAGGGTTGATGCCAAATAGCAAAAATAGGTTGGGAGCGATGGCGTACATCAGCCGTGGAAATCCAAAAAAGAAGTGGGACGTGGCACTGAAATAGCAAAATCGTTGGGATAAGCGTAAATTGAGGCGGCGATTAAATAGGGGATTTTCAATTCGCAAAATCTGGGCCATTCCCCTTGCCCAGCGGACCTGTTGACCGACGTAGGAGGAAAATTTCTCAGGGGCTAAACCGGCTACCATAATTTTGTCGTAGTAGACGGTACGGTAGCCCAGGGAGTGCAGCCGTAAGGAGGTATGGCAGTCTTCCGTCACTGTTTCGGTCGCAATACCACCGATATCAAGTAGATACTTTCGCCGAATAACGGCGGCAGAACCGCAGAAAAAGGCAGCGTTCCAGAAGTCGTTTCCTTTTTGTAGAACCTTGTAGAACAGCTCGTTACCTACCGGGATCTGTCCTTTGGTCAAAAGATTGCGCTCAAAGGGATCCGGATTATAGAACCAGTGGGGTGTTTGGACTAAGGCTACTTGTTTGTCGAAGAAGAAACCGATCGTTTCTTGCAAAAAGCCCCTTACTGGAATGTGATCACAATCTAGGATAAGTACTAGCTGGCCGTCGGTTTTGTTCAGGGCTGTGTTGATGTTTCCAGCCTTAGCATGATCGTTATTTTCTCGGGTGAGCATCGTACACCCTAGATCGACACACATGGTTTGGAGCTTTAGGCGACGCTCTTTGTATTTTTCAGCCCGGCCATCGTCCAATACGTAGATGGTCTTTTTATGGGCTGGATAGTCGATATTCAAGGCTCCCAGTACCGTCTTGCGTACAATGTCTACATCCTCGTTATAGGTGGGGATGTAGATATCCACCGTTGGCCACTTCTCTTCGGGCCACTGGTCGAGGGGGATCGGTTTGCGATCGCGAATTCTCAAGGTCTGAAAATAGGAGAGCAGCAGGGTTGCGATCGCATACATCTCGGCTACAAACAACAAAACCGAAAAGAAGCCATCTAGCCAAGAATCGAGGTTGAGGGTGTAGTTGGAACGATAGTACAAATAGCGCAGAGTGGTAATTGTACTCAGGGCAGCCAACAGCAAATGTAAGTATTCACTAACCCGCCGACTCGTTTGCCGATCCTCTAATCGCAGCAGTATTTGCCCGAAAAAGAGCAAAGCCAAGGCCACTAGGCCCTGCTGTAGGATGGTGGGCCGCGCCGTCATAATAGGCCAGGCAAACATGGTGAGACACGCTGCCAAAATCAATAGCTGTTGTTTAGTCAGCCAGTGTAAACTTTGGTCAAACCAGTTGGGGAGGGAGATGATTAACAGCTCAATCAGTAGGGGCCGCACTCTCTCAGCGAGGTAGGTTTCAACTAGCTGTTTAAATCCGTTGAATCGATGGGGGATAGACAGTCGTCCAGCCATAGTTACAGTTCTCCTGGCGCAGATGAATCGGTCATAGAGCCAGGTGCTGGGCCCAGCGTTTCGCTTCGCTTCAAATAGGCTTGGATAACGCCGTAGAGTAACAATGACAGCACAATAATGCCGGGAATTAGGAGAAACCAGTTACCTTGAATCACCGTAATGGCTCTCTGAAACGTGCTTTCTTCTTGAACATCCCGTTGGGCCGAGCGTTGCAAAAACTCTAATTTATAGGCGTTGTCATCGTAGGGGGAGGGTGTTTCGGCATTGGCACTGATCAAGGCGGTATCCCCTTGGAGTTGGAAGAATAAAGAATCCAACTCTAGTAAATCCCGCAGTTGCTTTAAGCCAGCTTCGCTTTGAGCCGTCAGCGTTAACAGCACCCGCGTGTTATTCCAGGGGGAAATCTGCTGCTGCAATACGCCCTCAGCATCGGGCAGGGTTTGCACCTGACTGTTGCCCCACTGACGTGCCCCTTCCTTCAGATTAAAATCGGCGGCATCTAAGGCTTCAACTAACGGAAATTGAGATCGCAAACCAATAGCCACCAAATGTTGTGATTCCTGTACCTCAGGGGGCAGTTGGCTGACGGGATAAACCGCAACCTGTACCGCTTCCGAACGACTCAAGCGGCCAAGACGCTCACTGAGTTCCATCATCACCGATAGCTCGGTCATGGAGGGTTTGTTCGGCATCACAATCGCCGTGCGGGATAAATCCTGCGGTGCGACAAAGGGATAACCTGCTTTGAGTAGATTCAGATCGGGCAGTTTTGCCACCTGCTGACGATTCAAATTGAAGCTACTGTCGCTATGGATAGTTCCCCAAAGCTGGTGATCGGTGACTCGACTACAAGAGCGGCGCTCCCGGGGGTCAAATCTCAGATAAACCTTCAGTCGAGATTGAGGGGTAATGTGCTGCTCTGGCAGCTCCACTTTTAATGTGGCTTTTCTCTTACCGTCAATTGAATCCAGACGGCGACCGGCCACAGTAATACCGTCCAGCTGAACTTCCACCAGAGATGTTAGGGGGTTGACCTGAGGACCGTAGGTATAGATCAGGTTCATCACATTCCCTGGGAGGAAACGATCGTCTGGCAGGGATTTAAAGTCAAACTCAAACGGGGGAGCATGGGCACCTCGAATCACCACATCCTCAATCGGCTCATTATTAAAGCCGGTTAAATCCCCAAGTTCAAAATCATCGGATAGGGGCATATACCGGGGCCAGTCGCGAATATCCGGTGAGCTGATGATTTCAACATCATTCACCAGCACCACCTGTCCAGCCCCAATTTTACGATCCTGGGACTGGGTTAGGAACTGGACGGCCTTAGCTACAGCCGTTGGTCCATTTCCCGTTGCCACTAAAACGGGGGACTGTTTATCCTCCAGAACGGTCCACATCAAAATACCGGTATCAGACGAAATCAATGTCTGTTTCGGATCTAACCAGCGCTTATTTTTTAAGGTGAGGGGCAGCTTTAAATTTGCCAGTATCGGCTGCTGTTCGGGAGTTCCCACCACCACCATGCGGTTGCCATTAGCTACCTCATCTAACTTTTCAACTAGGGATGTCTCTAAAGGACGGAAGTCTGCAATTCGTCCTAGGGATGTCTGTAGCTTAGCAATGGCCGTTAACCAAGCCTGATCTTGAGTCGTCGGCACAACATAATCGATATGATTGGTCTCTAAACTGAGAACATCAATCAGGGGATAGGGATAACTATTGAAATCTAGCTGAAAAGGTTCCGCGTCGTAATTGAATACAAGTTTGGAATCCGGTAGTATTTCCGTCCAAAGTGACGGATCAAAGGGATCCTGGGTACAGGTGGGGGAGTTGTTTTGTAAACCAGCAATAATTAGCTCGTTATAGTCTTTTAGGATACGGGTTGGGATGTCAAAGACAATCGTGCCGGTATCGCCCTGTTTAAGATTAAGGGGCACACTACCCACATTGTTTTCATTCACAATCACATTGAGATTGGAGCGGGTGGCATAGAGTGCGCCAGAATGGCGATAACGCAACAGAATCTTGACCGATTTAACTGACCAGTTGCGGGGCCGGGTAAACCGGAGGCGAGACTCATTGTAAATACCTTCTAGCCGCAGCCGTGTTCCTACTACTGGACTGCGGTTAAATTCCAAAATGTATTGGCTACCATCTTCCTGCTGCAGTTCGGCTGCTTGGGCATCCTGGAGCAGATCTCGCCCGTCGGTCGCCCCATCTTCGTCTCGGACACGGCGATCGCCAGCAGTTCCTGTTTCTGACCCATTATCTGCTGCCCCTGGAGATGAGGTGACCTGTGCCAAACTGGGACTGAATGTTGTCACAGATAGGAGAACAGCTAAGAATAGCGCGATAAATATGCGTTTCCTGAATATCCTTAAAAACACTGATGTAAGTACTCCCCCCAGATAGATACCTAGGTCAAAATAATAAAATTATTGGCACTTGTGCCATTTCAGACATATACAAACCCTGACGAACCCTAAGTGGGTGCTCAGTCAAGTGTTAACCGGTTGACGAACCCTTTGCAAGGGTTCACCCCATAGCTTGTTGAATACTCCATAATTTAGTCTTCACCCTAATCCACGTGTAGAGGCTAATGTTATTTTTAAGGAATAATGCATTTGTTGCTTTTATACAGCTCCCAACTTCAAATATCAGGGGTAATCGACATCATCCGGTAAAGTTAGCTCAAGTTAAAATTTAAATATGGAATGTTTATGTAGATGTTTAGGTAGTTATACAAGAATCTATCTGTTCAACTGTCGATTAACTATAGCTGAACCTATAGCTTGTAAATTTACCTATGAAGGAAACATTAAAAACACTCGATTTTCTATGTGTTTTTAGTGAAAGTTATGGATATAAGAATTTAGGTACACCCTCTATTGCCAAAATCACTGATAGATTGAAAAGCAACTTTACCTTATTTTCGATAAGTGTAGAGGGCCCGTCATAGGGTTCACCTCTCAATCTCGGCCAAGTCGGCTAAGATTAGAATTCTTCCGGTTAGTATACAAGACTTGTCGTAATCGATTTCTATGGTGTTATGGCAAGGGGCGGATGTGTTGGTCGATTGCGAGTCAGGTTAGCTATCGTAATTTAAGGTTTTCAGGGATATTTTTTATCCTAACCAATCTGACAGATACAAGAATTCAGATGCAACAACTATACTGCTGTTGCTAATTTAGAGAATGAACTAATCTAAAAGCATGGCTCTAGGTTAAGACCGGCAACGGAAATCATACAGAGAATCCGCAACACTTTTATATTTAAGTTCTAAGACAAGAAAATCTCAGACAAGAAGCTCTAAGACAAAAGACATCCCCAAGGAAGCGGCAGCTGGGGCATCCCTAGTCCCCTGACGATAGTTCCCTTAGTTTATATAAACTCTTTATTTTACTGACTATGTCTACAAGTTCAATGACGCAACGTCGTCCCCGTCGTTTAAATTTTTGGCTTCTGATGGGTTTAGGTAGCCTGTTGGGTAGCTGCGGTTTTTCCATTGAAACCCCTAATAATCCCATTTTAATCAACCGATTACCCGTAGCTGCCATGGACTTTACCGTAGAGCCGGGTCCCAATCAATATACCTACGAGCTTGATGGCACAGCCAATTTCCCAAATCAAACGGAACTTAATGTGTTGGCCATGCGTCAGCTTGCCCCCACTGATGAAAGTGTGGAGCTGAAGCCGACTTACTCGGTGTTGGATTATCAAGTCGTTAGGGTACAGAATGGTCGCTGGCAAGGGGAGCTCACGTTTAAGCAACTGGCAGCAGATGGGACGAGAAAAGAAGCTTGGCAACTGGATCAGTCAGAGTTAAATCTGCAGGTGGAACCCCTCGATACGGTTGTTGTTATGGCTACCTATACCCCCTTGGATCAGCTCACAACGTTAGAGCGCATTCTTGCCCAACAGGGGCTTCAGGTTTCTTCAGATCTGTTGCAAACAACGTTTGAGGGGCGGCGTTATCTCGAAATGAAAAAGGTTTTGGATATGCCCGTGGAGAATGAGGTAAGCATGCGACCTAGACCCTATAACGATGGTTGGGGCACTCGTCACATCCTGATTGATGAACCCCCTATGCCCTATCAGGTGGATTTTCCTGAAGAACGACAAACAAATCGCCCTGCCGAGCCTGAAGAGTTTTTGTATTGAGTTTCAGTCGATCTCGGGATGGATGTTTAGTCATAGATCGCCGAGCGCGCCCCAACCAAAATTTTGGTTGGGGCGCGCTCGGTGGTTGGACTATGTTGAGTAACGTTTTGCTTCCCTAGGCCAGCATGGCCACGTCTAGGTTAGCGGTGTCGATTTCAGCCCCCGTGAGATCCGCGTCTATGAGGTTGGCTCCCCATAGATTAGCCCCAGATAGACAGGCGTCTCGCAAATCACATCCCTGCAAATTGGCACCCCATAAATCAGTGCCTGTGAAATTGACCCCTACGAGGTTTGCTCCGCTGAGATCAATGCCGGTTAATACCAGGTTGCTTAAATCTGCCGCCCACAGGGATTGGTTAGGGCCTAGGCAGTAGACACCGGCCCACTCCCAGTCAAAGTCTTCAGGCCATTGGGTTGTGGGGTCGCATACGGCCCCAGACAGATAACTTTTCACGAGATCTGTCTGACTCAAATCAACGCCGAATAGGATAGCTTTTGTTAAATTAGCTCGGGTTAAGTCGGTTCCCTTGAACTTTGCCCGCTGCAGACTGGCATAGGAAAGATTACTTGAGGATAGATTTGCATTTCTGAGATTGGCTTCGGTTAACTGGGCGCCGACTAGCCAGGCTCCTAGCAAATTTGTGTCGATCAGTTGAGCTCCGGCTAAATCACTATGGCTCAGATCAACGCCACCTAGGTCATGCTGACTGAGGTTGCAGTCGATTAAGGTAGCCTTGGGACCTACATAGTGGATGCCAGCTTTGAGGGGCTCAAAATCTTTGGGAAATTCGGTTTGATGGTTTGCGATCGCATCTTGGAAATTGGCATCCTCAACTTGGGCGTCCTTAAGGCAGGCACCCCGTAAATCAACCTTCTGCAAGTTTGTCCGCCGCAAATTTGCCCGTTGCAAATCAGCTCCCCCCAGGTTGCTTTCACTGAAGTCCACGTCTGCCAAATGGGCATCCGCTAAATTACAGCCCCATAGGTCAATCCCCGTTAGAACATACTGGGACATGCGAATAGCTGGCATGTGGCAATAGCTAAAATCTCGTTGTCCCTTGGAATAGGCAGCAATCACCTGGGAGGATAAATCGGCCATACGTCATTAATTAGGTATAAAAAGACAAATATTAAAATTACTAGGTTATCCCCATTAGATTGAGGTGAAAGTTTACTATCGCAGGTGTTTGGGGGGAACGTACCAGAGGGAATAATGGGCCTGACTATTCTGAGTCACAATAACATCTCTATGCTGACGCAGGAGACGACGTGCCCATCCGGTTGCCCGTGATTGATCTGCCGTACTGCGCCATAGGCAGTAATACTTATTTTGATAACGAACGCCAAACACCATGGCATCACCCGTATCTAGATGGGTTGGATCAACCTGGTCTAAAAATTTAAGGATGGGGATATCCACGGGAGGAGCATCCGCATCTAACTCCATGAGCTTCTCCAAGGCAACGGGGTTCAACTCTAAACCATCAACGCTGCTATTTTGGGTATACCCCTTAAAATGTACCACCGTATGACCAGGAGCCAGCTTTGTGGCCAGTAAACTCTGGCCATTCAAGGTCATCGCACTACCCACGCCCATGGACGGCGTTACCTGTTCATCAAAGCTGACATTAGTCGTAGTCTGCTCCGTCTGAATGGGTAACTCCTTGGCTGGTGTCTCGAAAGGCACTGGTGTAGAAGCTAGGAGCCGCTGTCGCCGATAGATTCGTCGCAGGATGTCTGCGGTGAGCATTCCCGTCCCAACGCTGCCGATAATCGCAATGCCAATGTAACGAATAATGGGTTTAGCCGAATTATCCAATGGGCTGACTAAGTCGCCTCGCAATTGACTAGGAGATACCCAGGTGGGTACTGAGTTCGCCATGGATAGGGGTAACGTGATCACGGCAAACGCTAATCCCGATGACACCAGCGATGGCAAGAATATACTGCGGAAGGGAGATGAGCCCATGGAATTTAATCTGTAATCGGTGAATAATAACGTAAGGTTGAGTTACCGTCTCTATGCTCTCCTTAAACAATCCATCCAAAACTTTCAACGTCAGGAGGCAGTTTAAGAAAGCCGTAAAGCAATCTATACTATGTCAATCATCCTAAACGGTTGATGAACTTAGGCGGTACAAACAAAATTTTCAGGGTTGCAATCCGAATTATTAAGCTTATCCATAACTAGAACTAATTTTTTAGAGAATATCAAATAAACAAAATCTATAACCATAGACTGAATGTCCTGGTGTGCGTCCATAGTCATAAGACAGTTATAACGGTTGTATGCTTTTAGGCTATCTCTCAACTGTAACCCGTAGCTTTCTTACGGAAAGTTGACTGTGCTGGGCGTAAATAAGGTTTATTCTTACTTCGCATTAGGTTCTAAATACTTCTAAATTCTGATTTTTTTAAATAACTTTTTTATTGTCGGCAGTGTATGGCCTATGAAACTTAATTTTCTGCTAACCCTGTTGATTTTAGCGGGTGCCATTGCACCGTTACTGCTGCGATTGCCGCAGGTTAACAAGGCATTATCAAAATCCCTTGATCCCGCCGAGGTTAGCCAGCGGGGTGATTCCCTGGATGCCATGACTGATCCACAGCAGCCAAACTACACCTGTGTTAGCTGCGATCTACGGGGTAAGGACTTTAGTAATCAAGATTTGAGCCGAGCCAACTTTTTTGGCTCTGACCTGCGGGGGGCTAACTTTAGCAATAGTCTGTTAATTAACAGCGTATTTCGCGAATCCAAGTTGGATGAAGCGGACTTGAGCCATGCCAATCTGCGCGGTGCTGACTTAGAGGAGGCCAGCCTGGTCAGGGCTAACCTACGCAACGCCAAGATCCTCCAGGGCACTCTAGAATATACTAATCTTGAGCAGGCTGACCTCACCAACGCTGAACTGCGTGACGCCAATCTTTGCTCCGCTCGATTGGTCAATAGCACCTTTAAAAGTGCCAGCCTCTATGGCACTATCCTTCGAGCCGCAGATATGACCGGGGCAGATTTTACCCAGGCCTACATGCGCTATGCCGATATGTACAACGCGGAGACTAAGGGCACCCGATTCGACCAAGCCGACATGGCCTTTGTGACCTATCCCGATGGGTCAACGGCTCATGAAGGCTATATCAATTCTGTTAATCAGGTAACTGACTGCAATATTGATGATGAATCCAGTAGCTCAGAATAAAGGACTGTCGCGGTGACGACAGTCCTTTAAGTGTTTCCTCTAACCCTGGGCTAATGGGATCCTAGGCTAATGAGCCCTAAGCTAATGAGCCCTAAGCTAATGAGCCAGTGTTTGTGGCCCAACCTAGCGGTCGACGGAACCCATAATCACATCAATGCTGCCTAAAATGGCCATAATGTCCGCCAGCTTTACTCCCCGCAACAGGTTAGGCAAAATCTGAAGATTGTTAAAGTCTGGGGCCCGAATTTTCCAGCGCCAAGGGTAAATACTATTGTCACCAACGATAAATACCCCCAGTTCGCCCTTGCCGCTTTCTAGGCGGACATAGTGTTCTCCGGTCGGGATTTTGAATGTAGGGGCAATTTTTTTGCCAATGAACTGGTAGTCAAATTCGTTCCATTTAGACTTTGGTCCTTCGGACATGCGTTTAGCTTCAAGGTTCTCGTAGGGGCCACCGGGCAACCCTTTAAGAGCCTGACGGAGAATTTTGACGGACTCTCGCATTTCCCGTACCCGGATCACATAGCGGGCAAAGCAGTCCCCTGCGGTCTCCCACTGAATGTCCCAGTCAAAATCGTCGTAGCACTCATAGTGATCGACTTTGCGCAAATCCCATTTGACGCCGGATCCCCTTAACATCGGGCCTGACAGCCCCCAGTTGATCGCATCTTCGCGGGTGATTGTACCAATGCCTTCTACCCGACGGCGGAAAATTGGATTATTGGTAATGAGTTTTTCGTATTCGTCGACCTTGGGCAAAAAGTAATCGCAGAAGTCTTCGCACTTATCGACCCAGCCGTAGGGCAAATCGGCTGCGACACCGCCGATGCGAAAATAATTATTGTTGATCAACCGTGCCCCTGTGGCGGCTTCCCACAGGTCGTAGATCATTTCCCGTTCGCGGAAGATGTAGAAGAACGGGGTTTGGGCTCCGACATCGGCTAAAAATGGCCCTAGCCAAAGTAGATGGTTGGCGATGCGGTTGAGTTCGAGCATGATGACTCGAATGTAACTGGCCCGTTTGGGCACTTCGATATCCGCTAGCTTTTCTGGAGCATTGACGGTAATCGCCTCATTAAACATGCCCGCTGCATAGTCCCAACGGCTAACGTAGGGCACAAACATCACGTTAGTGCGGTTTTCGGCAATTTTTTCCATGCCGCGATGCAAATAGCCAATCACGGGCTCACAGTCAATTACATCCTCACCGTCGAGGGTGACGATGAGCCGTAACACACCGTGCATCGAGGGATGGTGGGGGCCCAGGTTGATCACCATGGGCTCTGTTCTGGTTTCCAGACGTGTCATAGAAACTATGCCGTATTATTCTCTGATTTATACACCCTAGTATATTAGCCATGGTTTAGGGCAGGAAAAGCAAAAAAAACTTATCCCTGCTCTGAAAAAGTGAATAGGGGGGGGGAATGGGGGGATACCCCTAAGTCGATGCGATCGCAACCTCCCCTGGAGAACTAGCCCAAGCTCGACCTCTTGCGATCGCAACCTCCCACGGAGAACTAACCCAATACCTAGGCAGTCCTCCTCCAATAGTAAACAGTCACATAGGGCGCTAGGTTCTGATGAGGGTTACCAGAGCCGGACGAGTTAACCGATACACCCGTAAAATTAGGAGAAGTAGCGATAGGACCACCGCCAAAAATGGAGAGGGAAACAGGCCACAGGTTAGGATCTGCGCTAGCGCCTCCAGCGGTTGAGAAAGTACTAGCTTTAATGTGAGCGTGGCCAGGGTCAGTCACATCATGAATATGGGCACCGTTCTGACTAGCCACTAAAGCAACCGTTTTAGCCCCGCCGGTTTTTCCCCCTGCATTAAACTCAGTTTGAGAGACGTCATATCCCATCAGACATCGACCCTCGCCGAAAGAAACCCAGGTACCATAGCCCAGCAGAGTGCTTGGGTTAGTCGCCACGTCAGCATTAGCATAAATCGAGCCGACTGGTAGCTCGGTCCCTTGGGTAATGAGAGTAGTCAAGTTTGATTTAAAAGCTTCCATCAGCTGGAAAACTCGGGTTTCAAAATTGGTGGGGTCTGCCATCACTGGAATAGTGCCGTTAATCGTTGTAATTAAGCTTTCAAGCAGAGCAATAAAACCGGCTTCGTAGCTAGTTGTCATCAGTAGCCCCGGCGGTGGCTCCGGCCTCAGACTCTGCGATCGCAACAGATAGATCCGCCTGATTCATTTTGGAATAGCCCGATATACCCAGATCCTTGGCCATGGCTTTTAACTCAGTCACGGTTTTGGAGTCAGCCAGCTCGGCAGCCCGCTGGGTGATCCAGTGCTCTCTACCTAGCTCCAGCGTTGGCTGGGTAGGCTGCTCTTGCCAAGGGATATGAACGTCGGGCAGATAGTCACTCTGATTAATCACCACGTAGTCAGAGCCATCAGCATTTGCGATCGCAATCGTCGCTACACTAGCCATCGTTAACCGCCTCCTTAAACAGCTTGCCAGCCCGAAATATGGGTTTAGTTCGCTCTGGTATGGTCAACGTTTCACCCGTGCGCGGGTTACGGCCTACCCGTTCTTTTGCATGAACCGATTCAAACGTACCAAAGCCCACCAGGGTTACCCGGTTACCCTGGGCCACCTGCTGAACAATTACATCGATGGCCTCAGAAATGATAGATTCAGCAACCGCCCGAGTTACCCCCCGACGGTCACAGATTGCGCCGACTAATTCACCTTTGTTCACCCTGCGATCCTCGTTGCTAGTCGTGCGTCTACCAGCTCATTACCCCACAGACAGCTAAGGTAGAACCCGGTTTGGTGATACTCATCCCGGATTTCTAGCCGCAACACTACACCGGTCATATCATCAACCCAGGTCATAAAGTTACTGGTCACCCCAGGGATTCTTAGCCGTGTCGCTGGGCGTGAGTCAAAGGCAAACGCCATCGGATGAAAGGCCAGATTGATGGCATGGGCTGCTCTAAAGGTGATGGCGGCATTGTTGGCCCAGGCCGCCCTAGCCGCCGGAACATAGGTGATCGTATTAGCCGCGAACCCAACCACGGCATAGGTCTGGCTATCACCGGCTACGGTGAAGATATCACCAACCACAGGGGCATTAGCGCCAGTGTCGATCACAACGGTTGTATTGCCCAAGGCGTGGTTAGCTTGGTTAACCAGCCACCCTGCGGGGGTGCCGTTGGGGTTAGTGTGGGTGATGCCGTCCATGCCTGCATCTTCATGCCAGTCAAAACCGTAAGCCCGGTTGATCTCCCCCTCTCGGACCACCTCGGCAGAGCCATAGTTTAAAGCCCGTGCGAAGGCATCAAGCCCCGTAGCGTTGCCATAGGCATCGGTGTTAAGCACCAGGCGACGCATAAATTTAGGGCACTTCTGCCGGGTCAGTACCTTCTTTGCATTCTGGGCATCGGTAGGAGCAGCGGCAAAGGGCGTTACACCCGCTGTGCCCACGTAGCCATAAATGCCTTTGTAATTGGCAGCGATCGCGGCGGTAATCGCCTCAACAATAGGGCTTACCGCGTTAGCCAAAAACATAGGTATCTGAGCATCGGCATTTTCGAGCAGACTGATTTGCTTTTCAGTCAGCGGGAAATTAACCTCTTTCCAGTAGTTCAAATTCACCTGCACCGTAGTCGGGTTAGGTGCCGCTTGGCTGGCCGGTGGCGTTGGCGCTGGCACCACGTCACGGGCGACAAACTCAGGCGGTACTATCACTTCAGTCACACCGCCCAGGGTGTAGGCTTGCTCCCGGTCACCCGCTGGGGTGTTATTCACCAGGCGGGGCAGGCAGGTTTCCCTACGGATAACCTGAGCGCCAAGTGCTAAAACTTTGCCGTATAAATCTTCAAGTGCCATTGATCGCTTACTCCTAGTAGGTTGTTAGTACGGGGTTTAGCCCATCGAAACGTTCACTTTCCCGCTAAGCACATCGTCAGGGTTGACCCCAGTCACTATCCCGTCCTTAGCCGTCACCTGCTGGGGTTGCTCCTCAGTGGTGTTTGTGCCCCCACCGGCAGCGCCGCCCGTACCGGCAGCATCCTCACCAAAAAACATGGCCGGATACTTTTGCTTGAGACCGTCGTATAGACCATCAGGAATTTCTACCTCCCCATTCTCCGCAAGCTCTAAGCTACCGGTGACTTGCGGAAGCAAAAGCTCTTCATATTCAGGCCGAATACCCGCCGAACCTAACCCTTTTAAGGCAGTGAATTGTTTTTGACTATTGACCAGCTGCGATCGCATATCGGCTAGTTGCGTAGCCAACTGGTCCCGCTCTCCGGCCATGGTCTGTAGTTGACCATCCTGCTGTTGCCGCTGCTCTAGCTGTTGTATAGCTGTCCTAGCGGCCTGGGGGTCAATGCCCTGGTAAAGCTCTGCCTGGGTGATGGCCTGGTCAAAGGTGGCAAGTACGGCTGTATCTAGTCCCTCAGCATCGCCCAGCTGCGATCGCAGTTGTTTTAGTTGAGCAATAAAATCCATTAGTTATTTTCCTCTGGTAGTAGGTGTTTACGTTGGGCCACGGCCCGGAGTTCATCACGGCTGATATCTTCGCGTTCCCGCATTTGCAGCAGCACTTGAAGCAGCTGGGGGTCAGCACTCAGATCTCTAAAAAACTGGGTATCTAATTCAGCCCTGCCGCCGCTGGGCAAGCCCAGATAGCGGGCGTGCCAATTCAGGCATTCAGTGATGCCAAGGGCAAAGTCACTGGCAAACAAATACAGCTCACTTTCAATCGTCGTTGCCTGGATCACGCTGGTCATAGCGGCCTGTCGGTCGCTGGGTTTGACCAAAAAATCAGCCCCCAAAAAGTTCAACTCATCTTCAATGTCCTTTACCTCCTGACGACTTGCGGAAAGAGAATTGGCGTTAGGCTCGGCCCAGGCGAAGCCCCCACCCACCGGCACATCAACAACCGACCTAGGCCCTAGCGCCAAGTCGCTACCATCTCCACCCACGCGAACGGGTGAGGGAAAACAGCAGTAGTGCATCTTTTGCCGGTGGTCGCTTCTCACCTGGTAATGGGACACGTTGAGCTTAGCCATGCTCAGCAGCGTTGGGTTACTCTCAAAAAACCCGGTGCGGTCGCCGCCATAGAGACAGACCAGCGGCACGGAGTCAAAGGGAACAAAACTGCCCCGTATCCGCCGACCCATCACCCCCGATTGCTTAGGCAAATGCACCTGCTGCGGCTTGCCGTCCCGGCCCTTGACCACCTGATAGGTATCAAAGCGACCGGGCGTAAGCAGCCGGTAATAGGTACACTCCTGTTCGCCATAGTCGCCATCGGCCTCCACCACCTGCGATCGCAGCACGGCCCAGGCCAGCACCTTACGGTTACCCACCATGCGGTAGCGCCAGTTGATCACCTGTAGCGGAGACACCGACGACCAAAACGGCTGGCGGCCAGCCGCGCCGGTATCGGCCAAAGATACCAGCGATTGATCCAGCTCAGGGTAATCGATAAAGCAGAAGGTATGGCCCAGGCGTAAGCCGCGCATCCCCAGCAGCGCACAGAGCCTATCCCCATCCATGGCATCCCCATCGAGGGCGGCCCACTGAGCGCGCATCACGTCGGGAACGTCCACTAGCTTGACGCCATTGTTAAAAATCATCCCGACGAAATCACGCACCGCCTGAGCGAACTTATCCGAGAAGTGCGACTGTAGCAGCCGCGCTTCGTAGTCAGAGTCAGATTCCCCCGGCATCTGAGGCAGGTAGCGCCGAGCTAGAGCGGTAGCCTTAGCTTTGCCATCAGCCTGGAAGTCCACCCAGGCGGTATCCCCCCGGTAAACGTCCTCAATCAAACACCAGTGGGGAGACTGCCGCCGATAGGCCACACACTCATAGTCAATCAGGACCATTCTCAGATTAAGACTCACGAGACACAACCCATTTAACCGCAATCCCTAGCGCTCCAGACGACTAAGGGCAAAAGTTGGGTGTATCCACGGGTTGGGATATGTCCGCATCATGGAATGATGACAAAACGGTTATCTGCCTGTCATCGATGCAAAGTACAGGCCCCAGGGATACCCCCCCTAAAAACAAGTTTCATTCCGCAAGTCGTTGAGGTACATAGAGCGAACCTCGATAACCCAACCCCTTACCTTGCCGTACCCCCTCTTTATGCAACTCGGGACCATCCCCTTACGGTGGGTTTTAGGGCGGCGTCCCGGCCCTGCCCAGGGGGTGTGGGGAACTCGGAGGGACCCCACGCAGCCGGTTTTGCCCTCAACCAATACCCAAATCAACCCATAGTTTTAAGCATCTAACGGCTCCCCACATCAACTTTTTAACGACAAAGGCTGATAGTTTTTCCAGTAGTCCCCATTTCCATCAGCAACCCATGAATCACAATGCACAACGTCGACAGCGCCGAGCTGACATGACCCGACGCATTGCCTATCGGCTTTATGAAAGACGCTCAAGGCGCGGGTACGACGGCAGTAGTGAACAAGATTGGCTGACGGCAGAAAAAATTGCCCGTAATCCCATCGCCCGTAATAGCTTTCAGGTCAATCAGTGGCTAAAGGGCCGGTGGCGCAGGTCGGTGGGCTGGTACGAGTCAACGCCCGTTGAGCATGCACTGGAGACCCTGACGGCAGATCTAAAAAGCCTGGCGGTCTTTGATCTGCTAGCGCTGCTGGCGAATGTGGCGATCATTATTAGTCTCGGGTCGTTTCTAACCAATGGAGAACGGCAGCGCCATGACGAGCAGGTCTATGAAGCCTGGCAGGTGATTACCAATGCCTACGGTCAGCCGGGGAATGGAGGACGGCGACGGGCGTTAGAGTTTTTGAACTCTACACCGGGGACGCCGGGGCGGCGGCGGTGGTTTGGGAGGCCGTGGCCGAAGGAGAGTTTGCAGGGGGTGGATGTTTCGAAGGCGCATTTGGTTAGAATTGAGTTGCCTGGGGCAGACCTAAGGTCTGCCAATCTTCAGGAGGCATCCCTAGAGGATGCCAATCTTCAGGAGGCATACCTATCGTCTGCCAATCTTCAGGAGGCAAACCTAGGGTATGCCAATCTTCAGGAGGCATCCCTAGGGTATGCCAATCTTCAGGAGGCAGACCTAGGGTATGCCAATCTTCAGGAGGCAGACCTAGAGGATGCCAATCTTCAGGAGGCATCCCTATGGTCTGCCAATCTTCAGGAGACATCCCTAGAGGATGCCAATCTTCAGGAGGCATACCTAGGGTCTGCCAATCTTCAGGAGGCAGACCTAGAGGATGCCAATCTTCAGGGGGCATCCCTAGAGAATGCCAATCTTCAGGAGGCATCCCTATTGAATGCCAATCTTCAGGAGGCATACCTATTGAATGCCAATCTTCAGGAGGCATACCTAGGGTTTGCCAATCTTCAGGAGGCATACCTAGGGTATGCCAATCTTCAGGAGGCAGACCTAGGGTCTGCCAATCTTCAGGAGGCATCCCTAGGGTATGCCAATCTTCAGGGGGCAGTCCTATGGTCTGCCAATCTTCAGGAGACAGACCTAAAGAATGCCAATCTTCAGGAGGCTTTACTATTAGCGACTGACTTGCGATTATCCCAAAATTTAACCATCCAGCAGCTAACAGCGGCGAGGCTTTGCCACGTAGCCTTGCCCACCTATATCCAGGACATTGATCCAGATCGCGACTGTAAAACCATGCCCCAAGCATTGTTTGAATGGGTATCGCCAAACGATCCAGAATTCACATTAGAAATAGCCAAGGCAATCGTTGAGATTGCTCGCCAGCAAGAATGGGATGACCTGGAGTAGAAAGGGCATTAAATAAAATCCCACCCCTAGGCCCGCATCACCCGCCCCGTTTGCCCTGCCGCCGCCGCATAGATATCACGACTTATAGTTAGCTGCAATGCACTAGCCAGCTCCCCCACATGCCGCCGCGCCTCATCTTTCAAAATCCGTAGCCGCTGTCCTGGTACATACTGATTCGTCCCCCCCGCGTTGCTTGAGAACGTCTGAGCCGCAAACGGTGTTGCCTGGGTTAGCTGTTTGTCTAACTGCTGTAGCTTGCGGATATGCCCTTGGGCTGTATCCACAGCACCAGAGCTCAGACTCTCAACCGCCGCACACCGATTTTGAATGCGGTCGATAGATGCCTGATCCACCGGGTAGCCCAGATAGTGACGGATGGCCTCTTTGTCAGGGTCTGTAAAACTCATGTGCCGCTGGTCCCGAAGATATCAATCCTCACATCAAGGCTAAGGGCGTTAGCCACCATCTGCACATGCCGCCGACCTTCCCGCCGTAGCTCCGGTAGCAAGGTGCTGCCCTCGGTGTCCCGCTCGGTGTTAATCTGGCCCTGGATCGTATCAAGCTGGGTAAGCCAGCCTTCTACCCGTGCGATCGCATTATTTTTAGTCGTAGTATCTGAAATCGCCTCAACCGTCGATAGCGCTTGCCCCACTAAGGATACAGACGTACCATCTAGAGGAAAGCCTAAATAGGCCATTGCCTTTTCATCCGTCGCCGCTGCAAATGTCATGCCCACCCCACCGCCGATAGTCACAACCGATAGTGCCCAGGACCTCAAACGGATTGCCATCGCCCTCGAAGCCTGGATGTCCATCCAAAAGCACGGCCCGGAGATGGAATACCCAGCAGCCCAGCTCAGCTCGTTTGACTGGGAGGCCATCGGCGGCCAGATAGTAGAAACCGACGATAAAGGAGCCACGCTGGTAAATTGGATGCTGCATAACTGGCGACGTTCGACCGTAGGCAATGATTTTATTTTCGAGCGACCCGTTAGCCAAAGCGCCCGCGCTATTCTGGCCGTCTTCAGCGGCGGCTCAGCACATAGCTAGCCCGCCGAGCAAAATAATCAGGCGACAGATTGCGGCCCGTATAGTCCACGCCAAAAGTTGTTTTATTCCCATAGTTGGGCGTACCAAATGCATCTAGGGTGCCGGTTGGCGCTAAGCGGTCATAGCGCCTCACCCGGCTGATCCAGTCTAAGTTGTTGTTAAGTTGTTGTTGTCTCCGCCGCTGTTGCGTAAACTGATTTACATCCCCCCAAAAGCCGCGAGAAATACTGTTATCTGGGTTAAGTCGCTGGGCAAAATCCGCGCGTTGTTGTTGCGCGTCGTCATAAACAAAGGTATTCGCGGGCAGGTCTGACCAGTCCACCCCAGCCAAAAATTCACCATCGCCCAGCAGCCGCACAGCGGCGGCAATGTGTTTACAGAATTTAGGCGGTCCCGCCAAAGCCCCGGCGTTAGAGTTGGCCCAGCTGCGGTTTCTATGGTCGCTAGGGTAGACCGGAGCCAGCAGCCTGGGCTGAGTTTTGGTGTAGTCCGGGCAGGTGCAACCATAGATATATTTGCCACCGTCAGGCTCCGCCGGCGGCGGTGGCGCTCCACCATAGGGGTAAGTTTCGGGCGGCTCCCAGGCAGTCCCACCGCCCGACAGCTGCGCCACGCCGTAGTTAGATATCTCGTAGTAGTACTCATGCCAGTAGTCCACCCGAGCCGTGGGGGGTAGACCATTGCTCCAGATAAAGGACACCTCCACGCGGGAGTAGTCCATCAAGTAGCCAGGGTACGGAGCCGACGACGACGGATAAATAAGCCCGGTTGAATGGCGGTAGGTATACGCCCCTTCCAGAGAGGTGCCCCCGTCAAGGGGTTCAATGCGCCCTACAACAAAATCAGACGGGTAGGGGTAGGGCTGTAGGTTATAGGGCCAGGGATGCCCATCATTGACGCCGACGCCCAGATCCCCCGCGTTGTAGGCGTCTTCACCCAAAAAATACTTCACCCATTGAATGGTGATCAGCGAAACAGAGCTACCAGCGCTAGGCTCTCCATTGGTCCAGCCGCCAGTATTGCCGCCGCCGCCGCCGCCGCCGCCGCCGCCGCCGTCGTTTCTAGATGCGGTTACTATCCAGTGCCCCTGAGCATTCGCTGGGCCACGGGCACTAAAAAAGCCGAATTGATAACCATCGGATGTCGGCTTTTGATAAGTCGGGGTTAGCACACTGCCCCGCTGCGATCGCGCCAGCTTACTGACGTACCGCGCCGTTTGCAATGGGGTGTAGTTAACTTTCTGGCCAGGGCGGCGGAAGTAAACCATTTGAAATACGTTCTAAGCCAGTGACTGGCTATAGGCAGAACCAAAACACCGGCAGCGCTGGTAAAACGCTTCGGTATGCTTCTCTAAATGCTCACCATTCCTCACCTCAGCCGTTAAGCCATAGGGCGTTATAAAAACAGCTGCGATCGCATCCACCCTCAGAGCGCACCGACCTTGGTTCCACGCCGCCCGATAAGCCGCCGTTTGCAATAGCGCAGATTCCAGGGCCTCAGGATGGATTTTGTAGCCCGTGGTTTTAACGTCAACCACGGTCATGCCAAAGCCAGGGATTTCATAAATCAGATCAAGGGTGCCAGCGTAGCGGTGAGCCAGGTTGTAAACAAACTGGTCAGTCCAGATCGGTTCATTCGACCGCAGCAGTGAGGTTAGCCATGGGTCAATATGGCGCTTAAATTGGTGATACTGCGGGTCGAGTCTCGCGGTCTGCCTTGTCAGTCGGGCCTTAACGTAGCTGTCTATAGCTTGGCCCCGATGCTGGGCCGCTGCCGTCGTCTGCTGATACTTAAACGGATTTTTAGCCCTAGCCTGGGTAAGTTTCGACCTGGTTTGTTGCTCCATCGTCACGCTCAAGATCGTTGTCACGGAGGGCAAATTAACTGTTTTTCCGTCATGGTCGGTCACCGGATACCAACGATTCATGATTTTTTTCAGGGAACAACAAGAAACTATCGAAACGACGCCGTACCAAACTTCAGAGCACCCTCGCCGCTCAGTTCTAAGTAAGCCCCAGCTGCGGCATCAACCTGATCGTCATGTTTGCCGTCAGGAAACTGGCTTAGCTCATTGAGTAGGCCAGCATTCCAGACGCCATTTAAAATCAAAATCTCGCCAAACTCGGCAGCCCTAGCCAGTGGACCAGCCCGTTGAGCTTTAGAGATTTGAGATACAGTACCCTTTGCGTCATATCCACGCAATAGCGATCGGAGCCGCTGGTCTTGATACACCCCCGCCTGACCGGGGTCACGTTGCCAGCGCTGGGCCACCTGAACGCCATCGGCGGCGGCGGTGGTAATTAGCGCTTGCTCAGCCGCCCCAGGCGTTAACCGGGCGGCGGTAACGTTCGTAATCACAGCCCTGTTGTCTGGCAGCAAGCCCATCAAACAGCTAGCGGTGTAGTCTGAATCGCCCTTTTGCTGGTCAGAGCTGGCGGCGAAATCCCAGAATCTAACCCAGCGCACCACACCGGCGGGGATGCGATCGCAAAGGTAGAACCATTCACCCTTAAAGAATTTGCCCGCCGTCCGTTTGATTCGCCAGTTACCCCCCAGCAGCTGCATCCGCTCCACCTCGGGCAGGGATTTGAGGTTGAGCAGATATTCAGGGTTAGCCTTCAGCAGTGCCGGATTGTTGTAGATGCTGCTAGGGATGAATGTAAGCGACTTAGGCGACAAACCGGTTTCAGCATCCCGGTAGGTTTCATCCACCCATGCGATCGCGCCGTTCTCACGGACAAAATACCGAACCTCACCAGCCTTTTCTAAATCAGGATAACCATCCTCATCAAGAAACCATTCAATCAGCCCAGCTACAAAACTATCCGGGTCAGGGTTACAGGTTCCTCTAACGTAGGGCCTTACCCCACAGGTAGAACGGTTGCGGCTCATCAAGTACCAGAATTGCGACTCAGTAAAATGACACATCTCATCCCAGCAGATTAGGGGCACCTCAGCCCCCTGCCATGAAAAACAGTCCCGGTCTAATTTCAGGTGACGGAACACAACTTTTGCTCCAGATGGAAAAATCCATTCCAGCCGCGACCGCTTGAGCATCCCACCCAGCAGCGGGAACAGCTCCATAGAGGCATCCAGTAAGCCCCCCGGTGCCGTAATTTGTGGACTGGTACGACGAAATATGACCGCACTAAATCTAGGGTTTGCAACATAGCGGATGCACTCCAGCAAGAGAGACCAGGTTTTACCACCCCCAGCGCCGCCGCCGTAGATCACGATATCGGCACGGCTTTCTAAAAAGTTAGTTTGCGGGCCAGGTTGTGGCTTAATTTCCGTTACTAAAGACATTAATTAATTGAGTGTGGGGAGAACATTAGTTATCCCGCTTAGGCGCAGCTTCAAGGTTACGGACAAGTCCAAGCGCAGCAATTGCGGCCTACGGCCATGGCACATCGCTCCGCTCGTGGAAAGTGCAAAAAATTTTTGTCTCGTCTGAGAAAGTAAATAGGGGGGGTGTTTGGGGGGGATACCCTAAGTCGATGTGCGATCGCAACCCAGCTGAGAAACCCAGACCATTCAGCTAAACTATGGCTTATGCTCATGCTGAAACTAGGCATACTGCTGCGGTTTCAACATCGCAATCGCAGCAGCTTTAAGCCGCGTTGCTCCGCTCATTGTCAGGAATATAAACCACAACTTTAGCAGTCTCTGCTTTCTCAGGCTGGGGTTTATCCGTCCAACCGGCCTGGGCCTTCATCCAGAAAATAGCAGCAACTACATTACCGCCCATAGCCTGGTTATAAAGTGACTGAGCAACATTATCAATCGCCAACGTCCGGCCCCGGTCATAGGCTGCTCTAACCTCCGCGCTAGTCAACCAGCGATCCAAAGTGCTAGGGCTAACACCAATCACCGTTGCGATCGCATCCAGTCGAGCCCCCCGACCGGCCATATCCTCAACGATGCGAAGATCCTTATCCTCGACGGTTTTAGCAGGGCGACCAATCGACCGTTTAGCCACCCTGGCTTTAGCACCGGCTGGAGCTGGGCCAGTCGATTTAGTGGTGTCTTTAGGCATGGCTGTAAGAACAATGTAAGTTGTTCTCTAGTTACATGAAACTTATGTATCGTCATCATTCCCGCGCTTGCCAAGCTGCTCGGCAAGGCGTTGGTTAATTTCAAGAATGGCCATATTATTGGCCTGTAGATTCTTTACCAATAGCTCCAGCAGCTCCCAGCTATCAAGGCTACTTTTAGTAGAAGCGGGTGCCAACTCAAAGCGGGACGTTTTCCCAAGGATAGTATTCAGAAGCCAGGAGCCAGGAATCAGGACCTCACGGGCTTCTGGCTCCTGGCCCCTGATTCCCCACATAGCCAGGATTTCCCGGCTTAAGTTGATACCCGCAGAAGCATTAAACAGATAGCGGAGAATGTAGAAGGTTGCGATCGCAAACAAGCCATAGTCCAATCAATCAGCCCAACCACAAAACTATCCGGGTCAGGGTTACAGGTTCCTCTAACGTAGGGCCTTACCCCACAGGTAGAACGGTTGCGGCTCATCAGGTGCCGTAGATCACGATATCGGCACGGCTTTCTAAAAAGTTAGTTTGCGGGCCAGCTTGAGGTCTAATTTCCGTTACTAAGGACATTAATTAATTGAGTGTGGGGAGAACATTAGTTATGTTCCAAAAGCGATAAGGGACTTGCCAATAAATAGAATACCTGTTTGAAATTGTGTTGTGGGATTTCCTCCCCTTACGAAGGGAAGGTGCCGTAGGCGGAGGGTATCGCCAGATCTCTCATTGGGTACATTATTTTCCCGCACATTCCTAAGCGCAGCAATCTTGAAAGATAAAAAATGATTTACCGAGTTCTGGACAAATCAAAACAAAAAGAGGTGGAAGAACTATTCACTTCTGTATTCACCACATCAGAGGGGGAGGAAGAAGGACAATTGATTGGTAACCTTTCTTCACAGTTGGCATCAAATATCGACAATAATGCAATAATCTGTTTCGGCGCATACGAAAATGAAATGCTTATCGGTTCCATTTTCTTCACTCTTCTTCAGTTTAGTAAGTCTATTCAGGTTTATATGCTTGCCCCAGTAGCAGTAAGCGCCGAACAACAGGGAAAAGGCATCGGGCAGGCACTAATCAATTATGGGCTTAATGAACTTAAAAAGCGCTCTGCTAAAGCTTTCAATGCCATTTGGCTGGCTCGGCCAATCTTTAACAGGAGAGCCAATTCCTACTATTAATGGATGTCCCGTGTGCGTTATTGATTTATGATCACTGGCGAACTCAAATCTAAGGTAGACCGCATCTGGGACACGATGTGGTCCGGCGGCATCTCGAACCCCCTGTCGGTCATCGAGCAGTTGACCTATCTGCTGTTCATCAAGCGGCTGGACGAGCTGCACACCCTGGGCGAAAGCAAGGCCGCCCGTACCGGCAAGCCGATCGAGGAGCCGATCTTCGGGCAAGGGCAGGAGCCGCTCCGCTGGTCGCGTTTCAAGGAAACCGCCCCGGAGACGATGTTTGAGACGGTGCGGGACAAGGTGTTTCCGTTCATTAAGACGCTGGGCAGCAACGGCGGCGACGCGGCGGCGGGCGATTCGACCTACTCGCACCACATGCGGGACGCGATTTTTATGATGCCGACGCCCCGCGTGCTGGCTAACGTGGTGGACCAGTTGGACGGCATTGACATGGCCGCCGCCGATACCAAGGGCGACCTTTACGAATATATGCTGGGCAAGATTGCCAGCGCCGGGCAAAATGGCCAGTTCCGCACGCCGCGCCACATTATCCAGCTGATGGTGGAGATGACCGCGCCGACGCCCAAGGACGTGATCTGCGACCCGGCCTGCGGCACCGCTGGTTTCCTGATCGCGTCGTCGGAATATATGCGCAAGCATCACGGCGATGCGATCTATAAGACCGAGGCCAGCCGCCGCCGGTTCAACTCGGGCACCTTCCACGGCTACGACTTCGACAGCACCATGCTCCGCATCGGCAGCATGAATATGCTGCTGCACGGCGTCGAGAACCCCGATGTCCGCTACCGCGATTCGCTGGCCCAGGCCGACGAGGACGACGCTGAGCGGTTTTCGCTGCTCCTGGCCAATCCGCCCTTTGCGGGCAGCCTGGACTACGAGTCCACCGCCAAAGACCTGCAGCAGATCGTCAAGACGAAGAAGACCGAGCTGTTGTTTTTGGCTCTGTTTCTGCGGCTGCTGCAGACCGGCGGGCGGGCGGCGGTGATCGTGCCCGACGGCGTGCTGTTTGGCTCGTCTAAGGCCCACAAGGCGCTGCGGAAAATCCTGGTGGAGGACCAGAAGCTGGACGCTATTATCTCAATGCCCTCGGGCGTGTTTAAGCCCTATGCGGGGGTCTCGACGGCAATTTTGTTCTTTACTAAGACCAACTCTGGTGGGACGGATCAGGTCTGGTTTTACGATATGCAGGCCGATGGGTTTTCGTTGGATGACAAGCGGACGCCGCTGGTGAACGGGGAACTCGGAGCGCGGAGCGCGGCGTGTTTGGAGCAGGGAGACTCTATACCGGAGGAGATTCATAAGCTCACAAATCTGCCGGATATTCTGGCTCGCTGGCGATCGCTGAGGTCGGAGGGGGGAGCGCAGAACGCGGAGCTAACGCGAAAACGTACCGAGCAGTCATTCTGTGTTCCGAGTTCTGAAATCCGCGATCAGGATTACGATCTGTCGATCAACCGCTATAAGGAAGTGGAATACGAGGCGATCGCCCATGACCCGCCGCAGGAGATTTTGCAGCGGCTGGCGAAGCTGGAGGAGGCGATCGCCGAGGGGCGGAAGGGGCTGGAGGGGATGTTGGGATGACCGTGCTTCTGTCTTTGTCAGAGGCTCTCGCGGATGCGGAAGTCTTCACTGATGGCGATTGGGTTGAGTCGAAGGATCAAGATCCTTCCGGGGACGTTCGGCTCACGCAGCTTGCCGACGTTGGTGATGGAAATTGGATCGATAAGTCGGCCCGGTTTCTTACTTCAGCCAAGGCCAAGGCGTTGCGATGTACTTACCTCAAGCCCGGTGATGTGCTTGTCGCACGAATGCCTGATCCGCTTGGGCGTTGTTGCATATTTCCAGGCAATCAGATGCCGTGCGTCACGGTTGTTGATGTTTGTGTAATTCGCCCAAACCTGGCGAAGATAGCACCTCGCTATTTGATGCACGCAATCAATTCACCGATGGGAAGGCGCGGAATTGAGAGGCACATCACCGGAACGACTCGGCAGCGAATCTCCCGCAAGAATCTGGGAAAAGTCCAAATCCCCCTCCCGCCGCTGGCCGAGCAGAAGCGGATTGCGGGGATTCTGGATGCGGCGGACGCTTTGCGGGCTAAACGCCGTGATGCGATCGCACAGCTCGACACCCTCCTCCAATCCACCTTCCTCGACATGTTCGGCGACCCCGTCATCAATCTGATGGGGTGGGAGGAAAAACTTCTGGCCGAGGTGCTCCAACCTGACCGGCCGATCGCCTATGGAATATTGAAGCCAGGTGAATATGAGGAAGGCGGGGTCATGATGCTGCGGATTCAGGATATTCGTGGCGGTAAAGTTGCGGCTGAGGGCCTCCATCGGGTGTCTCAATCCCTTTCTGCTCAATACAAGAGAACGCTGCTGTCCGGCGGAGAGATTGTCGTTTCGTTGGTTGGCACCATTGGCCTGTGTGCCCTGGTGCCACCGCATTTCGCTGGCGCAAACGTTCACCGTAATCTTGCTGTTCTCGTTCCTTGCGACGAACTACAGCCGCGGTTCCTTCTCCAATACATGGTTTCGGATCAGTTCCAGCGTCGCATCAAGGAAACGACGAAAGGGGGTAATCAAGGGCTACTAAACTTAGGGGACCTGAAGAGATTGCCGATCCCAATTCCACCTCTCGACCTCCAATGCCGCTTCTCCACCATCGTCGAATCTGTCGAGCAGCAAAAAGCCCGAATGCGCACCCACCTCACCGAACTAGACGCCCTCTTCGCCTCCCTCCAATCCCGCGCCTTCAACGGAGAGCTGAGTGGAACGCGGAGTTCGGAACTCGGAACGCGGAGTGAGTGATGAAGCGTGATTTGAAGCAGCGGACGTTTGATTTTTCGTTGCGAGTGATGCGGCTGGCGGCAGCGTTGCCGAATACCCGCAGCGGTCGAACCCTTGCCAATCAGATCATTCGCAGCGGTACTTCCGTCGGTGCCAACGACCGGGCAGCGAAACGCGCAAAATCCACCAAAGACTTCATCCCGAAAATGGGCACCGTAGAGGAAGAATGTGACAAAACCATTGACTGGATGTGACTGGATGGAATTGGCGGCGATCGCAGCAAACTGCATCGCATCAAAACTGGCAGCAGACCTGTTGCGGGCGGCCAACGACCTGTTAGCCATCACCGTTTCCTCCATTAAGACCGCGAAAGGGAGAGATGCATAATGTCCAACGATTCCAAACATCCGCGTCCCGACTCCCCCATTCCGCATTCCTCCAACTTCGCCTTCCTCCCCACCGCCTTCCGCGACATCGCAGCATCCGCCGCCAGGGCGGAAGGCCACATCATGGGCGACCCCCGCGCTGCCTGCTTCCACGCCCGCTTTTCCCTAGAGGCGATGGTCCACTGGCTCTACCGCCACGATGCCAGTCTGCGGATGCCCTACGATCAAAAGCTCGGGGCACTGCTGTATGATCCCAGCTTCCAAAACCTACTGCCCGAGGCGGTGTTCCAGAAAGCGCGGGTGATTCAGCAGGTGGGCAACCAGGCCGTCCACAATCCCCGACCGATCCGCCAGCCGGATGCCTGGCAGGTGGTCAAAGAGCTGCACCACCTCTGCTATTGGCTGACCCGCACCTACCAACCAAACGCCTCCCGCCAGGGTGCGGCTTGGCAAGATGAGCGGGTGCCGCAGGCTCCTGCCGCCGGTGAGGTGGTGCCCCGCCAAGCACTAGAGGCCCTAGAAAAGCAGCTGGCCGACCGAAACGAGGCCGCGCTCAAACAGCAGCAGGCGCAGGACAAACTGGATGCCGAACTGCAGGCCCTACGCCAGCAACTGGCCGAAGTCCGCGCCACCGCCGAGCAGCAGCCGGACCCCCACGACTACTCCGAAGCCGAGACCCGCCACTACCTCATCGACGTGGAACTGCGCCGCGCTGGCTGGCCGCTGGACCAGACTCGCGATCGCGAATACCGAGTCACCGGCATGACCAACTCAAAGGGCGTTGGCAAAGCCGACTATGTGCTGTGGGGCGACGATGGCAAGCCGCTGGCGGTGGTCGAGGCCAAGAAGACCACCGCCGACCCGCAGGTAGGCCAGCAGCAGGCCAAGCTCTACGCCGACTGCCTAGAGCAGATGCACGGCCAGCGCCCGATTATCTTCTATACCAACGGCTACACCACCTGGCTGTGGGACGACACCGCCTACCCGCCGCGCCGGGTGGCCGGGTTCTACAAAAAAGACGAGCTGGCCCGCCTGGTCCGCCGCCGCACCCAGCGGCAGGCCCTCGCTGTCAGCCAGGTGAAAAACGCGATCGCCGGTCGTTACTATCAAAAACGGGCGATCGGCAGCATCGCCGAGCAGTTCACCAGTGCCCGCCGCAAGGCACTGCTGGTGATGGCCACCGGCACGGGCAAAACGCGAACGGCGATCGCCCTGGTGGACGTGCTGCAGCGGGCCGGTTGGGTGAAGCGGGCGCTGTTTCTGGCCGACCGGGTGTCCCTGGTGAATCAGGCCTGTAATGCCTTCAAGGCGCACCTGCCGGAGTCTAGCCCGGTGAACCTGGTCACCGAGAAAGAGACCGAGGGTCGCGTCTACGTCTGCACCTATCCAACCATGATGGGCATGATCGACGAGAGCCGTTCCGGTCGTGAGGGCGGCGAATCGCGGTTCGGCGTGGGCCACTTCGACCTCGTGATTATCGACGAGGCCCACCGCTCGGTCTACCAAAAATACGGCGCGATCTTCCGCTACTTCGATGCGCTCCTGGTCGGCCTGACCGCCACGCCGCGCCAGGAAGTAGACAAGAACACCTATGACCTGTTCGACCTAGAGCCGGGCGTGCCGACCGACGCCTACGAGTTAGAAAAGGCAGTGGCCGACGGTTTCCTCGTCCCGCCCCGCGTGCAGCAGGTAGACCTGAAGTTCCCGCGCCAGGGCATCGACTACGACCAGCTCAGCGACGAGGAGAAGGCCCAGTGGGAAAACCTCGACTGGGGCGACGACGTGGAACCCGGAACCCTGCCCGACCGGGTGAACGCAGCGGCGATCAATAGCTGGCTGTTCAACCGAGACACGGTGGACAAGGTGCTGCAGCATTTGATGGAGCACGGCCACAAGGTGGAGGGGGGCGATCGGCTGGCCAAGACGATCATCTTCGCCCGCAACCATGACCACGCGATCTTCCTTGAAGAACGGTTCAACCACCACTACCCGAACCACGCCGGACACTTTGCACGGGTGATCGACAACTACGCCCAGTATCCGCAGAGCCTGATCGACGATTTCTCACAGCCGGACAAGGCCCCGCACATCGCCATTTCAGTAGACATGCTCGACACCGGCATCGACGTGCCGCAAGTGGCGAACCTGGTCTTCTTCAAGCCGGTGTACTCAAAGATCAAGTTCTGGCAGATGATCGGGCGCGGCACGCGGCTGTGCCCCGGTCTGTTCGGACCGGAGGACGACAAGCCAGACTTTCGGATTTTCGACTTCTGCCGCAACTTTGACTTTTTCAAAGAGAACCCCGAGGGCATCAACGCCAGCGACAGCGCCCCCCTGGGCACCCGACTGTTCCGCGCCCGCGTCGGGCTGCTGGGCCATGTGCAGACAAACCCCGAACTCGACCCGGACGCCGCCTTGCGGAACGCGCTAGCCGACAGCCTGCATGACGAAGTGGCGGCGATGAACCGGGAGAACTTCATCGTGCGGATGCACCTGGAGACGGTGGAGCGTTTTCAAAATCGCGACACGTGGGACGAGCTGAGCGACAGCGACCGAGAGACGCTGAAACGCCAGGTGGCGGGCCTGCCGTCCGAGGTGGCCACCGACAACATCCAGTCGCGCCTGTTTGATCTGACCGCCCTGCGGATGCAGCTGGCCCTGGTCGAGGGCGACGAAGGCGGATTCGAGCGACCGCGCCAGCGAGTGGTCGAGATTGCCATGCTGCTGGAGGAGAAGGGCACGATTCCAGCGGTCGCAGCCCAGCTCGAATATCTCGCCAGCCTACAGGAAGCCGCTTTTTGGGAAGGCATCACGCTCGCCGGGCTGGAAGAGTTGCGATCGCGGCTGCGGGGGCTGGTTCCGTTTCTCGACAAAAAGAAGCGCAATATTGTCTACACCGACTTCAAGGACGAGGTGCTGGGGGTGAAGGAAGAGCAAGCCGTCTACATCCCAAAGATGACAGGCACTCAGTACAAGAAGAAAGTCGACGACTACCTCCGCAACCACCTGAACCACATTGTGATCCAACGCCTGCGAACCAATCAGCCGCTCACGGCGCTAGATTTAAAGGGATTAGAGACGACTTTGATGGAGATCGGCGAAGAGAACGGCGAAACCTTGCTGTCCGATCTGCTGACCCGCAGCGAGGCTCCCTCACTGGCCCACTTCGTGCGCAGCCTAGTCGGTCTAGATCCAATGGCGGCCCAGGCGGCCTTCTCGCAGTTCCTGACCGACCGCAGCCTCACACCCCAACAGATACGGTTTGTCGAAATGGTGATCGACCAGCTTACAGCGCGCGGGATCATGGATGCTTCAGCGCTCTACGAGCCGCCGTTCAGTAACCTGCACGCCGGCGGGCCGGACGAATTGTTCGCAGGAAAAGAGAATGTGATCGACGCCGTATTCAAGGCCCTTAAATCCTTGGAACCGCAAGTTCAGGGCGTCGCGTGATAATCAGAGAACCCAGCTGAGAAACCCAGACCATTCAGCTAAACTAAAGGCTATGCCATCGCAGCAGCTTTAAGCCGCATTGCTCCGCTCATTGTCAGGAATATAAACCACAACTTTAGCGGTCTCTGCTTTCTCAGGCTGAGGTTTATCCGTCCAACCGGCCTGGGCCTTCATCCAGAAAATAGCAGCAACTACATTACCGCCCATAGCCTGCTTATAAAGTGACTGAGCAACATGATCAATCGCCAACACCCGGCCCCGGTCATAGGCTGCTCTAACCTCCGCGCTAGTCAACCAGCGATCCAAAGTGCTAGGACTAACACCAATCACCGTTGCGATCGCATCCAGTCGAGCCCCCCGACCGGCCATATCCTCAACGATGCGAAGATCCTTATCCTCAACGGTTTTAGCAGGGCGACCAATCGACCGTTTAGCCACCCTGGCTTTAGCACCGGCTCGAGCTGAGCCAGTCGATTTAGTGGTGTCTTTAGGCATGGCTATAACAACAATGTAAGTTGTTCTCTAGTTACATGAAACTTATGTATCATCATCATTCCCGCGCTTGCCAAGCTGCTCGGCAAGGCGTTGATTAATTTCAAGAATGGCCATATTATTGGCCTGTAAATTCTTTACCAATAGCTCCAGCAGCTCCCAGCTATCAAGGCTACTTTTAGCAGAAGCATTAAACAGATAGCGAAGAATGTAGAAGGTTGCGATCGCAAACAAGCCATAGTCCAAGAAAGAGCTATGGGAAGGGATTTCATTTAAAAGAGCGCTAGGGGTATTAGGCTGTACCTCAACAGTTGCTTGATTCATCGTGTGATCCTACCTGATTGATACCCCTATTCTGGCTAATAAAAAAGTCTTCTCAAATCAGCACAACTGTTGAATATACGTGTTTTTCTAATGTCCCTATTACAGACTTGCGGAGACTATAGCGTGTTCGTTTAGTAAAGTGTTACCGGAGTAGGCTATATCCCTAATGATTTTTGCTTACGTGTGTCTTAACTATGGGAGAACATGGTTATCCCTAAGCCTCAACCGGTGAGGTTACGGCTAGGTGAGAGTTAAGGGACTGAAATCGTGGTTAGACCAAAGCTCACGGAGTACCGTCAGCTTTGGCAACGCCAGGTGGTAGACCTAACGGACTCCGCTTGATGCCCGTGGCGGTAGCCACCGGCAGGGGATTGAGATCGTGGTTAGACCAAAGCTCACGGAGTACCGTCAGCTTTGGCAACGCCAGGTGGTAGACCTAACGGACTCCGCTTTATGCCCGTGGCGGAGCCACCGGCAGGGGATTGAGATCGTAGTTAGACCAGCCGCCATTAAAGAGAAAAATTCATGCCGCTACGTGCGTTGTAGGGGAGTTGTTGCTACGCATTTATTCCGTTCCATGCGCCTATTAGACAGGGCAGTATACCACACCTCAGCGGGGCCATAAGGTTGCCCGCTTGTTTATTGGTGCGTCCGGGGCCAAGCTCAGTTATCCTCTTTTCTGGTTGCTATCGCTTGGCCCCTCCCGCACTGTTTTTAGGTTGGGCACTTTTCTTGGCCATTATTCCGCTGCTCACAGAGCCGGTGTGGTTTTAGCTTTTTTGGGGGCGCATTCCACTAGTTCGCACTACACTAATAAACTCTCGAAGATAGTACGGACTCGCTCCGCTCGGCTGTTTATGTGGTGCCCACACCCCACCACACCCCCCACCCATGGAATTGGGGGACGCTCGCCGCCGCTCCCCCAAACCCCCAAGGCTCGGGGAGAGAAAGGTATCCAGGGGCTCGACTGTTGTCAAGCTTTTTTTTGTGGCTAGCACAGGCTTAGTTGTTGCTCTGGCTCCCGGCTCAGCCATAGCGGCCAGTCTACCCCTACTAGCGGCCTCAGCTCCACAGCTACGCCCTTAATCACCGCGTAGCGAGTCGTGCCCCAGGTGCCCGAGCCTTTCCAGCTGCTAGCCGTTAGCCCCTCCGGGCAGGGCTTGTTAGGCCAGCTGGCTAGGGTTCCTTCAGCCGCCGCCACCGCGTCTACCATCTGCTTGCTACGTTTGGCCAGCTGCCACGGCTGCCGCCCCTGGGCGTGGTGTACCGTGCAGGGCAGCCCCAGGTGTTCCGCTACCGCTACGGCTAGCGTGTCTAGCCCCGCAGCATCACCCACATGTAGGTGGGTAGCGTCGGCAAGAAGCTCCATTAGCTGTTGTCTAGCCGTGACTGTTTCTGCTGCGGTTAGTTTGCGTGGGCCAGTTACACCGATTACGGCCATGGGTTCATCTCTGTCGCTACCCCTACATTATACAGCGTTTAGCGTGTTTATTCAAGCAGTATTGCCTATTGCTTGGTGGTAGATACAGCTTTTTATGTGTATAATTAGAGTATGCAGCCCGCCTAAGTTTTCTCGGCTCGACGGGCTGTGTCCCTACATGAGACTTAAATGTGGTCGCACTATCAAACTAGCTAGGGTTTGGCCTAAAGACTGCGAACAACAACTTAAACAACAGAAAAATAGTCCAAGACTTTGCCCTTACTGCAACCCCAAATCAGCATGGAATCAACTAAACCCCAAGCCAGAACAACAACTAATCAGCAAGTGCATAAATCGAATGCGCCCACCCAAGAAAATTGCCAGCACTGTCAGCACTGGCAACAATACAAAACTATCTTTGATGGGGAAATCTTAGCAATATATTTGCTTATTTGCATGTATCGAAATACCCCAAAGCATTGTGCAGATAAGCCCCAGACAATAGACAGCCACGGGCAGACCCTATATCTCAGCCCAAAAACAAACACATACGTTTCCATCGACTAAAAAACAACAAAATGACTCAGCAACTAATCGAAGGTGAGAGCGTCAGGGTACTGGCAAAGCTATTAAATGAGGGTTACAGCTGGCACTACTGCGTTACCAGCCCCCCTTACTTTTCTCAAATTGACTACGGTCATGGTTCTCAAATCGGCCTAGAGTCGACCAGCGATAAATATATCAAAGCAGTTGCCGAAGTGTTCAACCTGATTTATCAGGGCATGGATGACGGGGGGGTGATGTGGCTAAATATTCAAGACACCATCAGCGGCTACAGCACCGTTAGAGCTGGCGGCAGACGGCAGGCAGAAGTGAGCCTTAGACGTAAGCCTGAACATGGCTATCGACCCAGTGAGCCGCTAGAGATTCCCAGCCGATTAGTGGCGCAGCTACGGGAACAAGGATGGATATTAATTGAGCGCCAGATCTGGGACAAAGGCCAATCCAGCCAGCCCCACCGGGGGCAGCGCACCGGCAGCTGCCACGAAGATATTTTAGTCCTTGGCAAAAGCCGATACAGTCGGCCCAGGTTTGGCATCAGAGCAGACACAGCAAGCGTTTTACCCTATCCACCAATCAAAACTAACAAGCAGCACCCCTGCCAAATGCCCCTGGCATTGGCCAAGCGATTTCTATGGCGAACAACCAAAAAACCAGCCACCGTGATCGATCCATTCTGTGGCTATGGCACAAGCCTATGGGCAGCCCAAGAACATGGTCATGAATCAATCGGCATCGATCTAGATATCACAGCGGCCAAGGACGCCCAGCAAAGCAATCTGCTGTGGTTGAACCCCTGTTAAACAATCAGTACTAAGGATTTGAACCATGAGCGAGAACACGTTATCCATAGAAGCACTAGCCGCACTAAAGGCCGTCGCAGCCAGCCAGCCGCCTAACTGGGTTCGCCCCCTGTCGGCCTATAGCAACGGCTGGCCCCAGGCGATTGGAGCACACATTATTGCTAGAGATGAGTACGGCCCCACGGTAGTTAGTTGGTGCGGTCATATCTACACCAGGCGATGCGGCAATAACAAACAATACGGGGCGGCAATCTGGTTCAGCAGAGCAGCGGGCAAAAACGAATCAGGCGAAAACAACTACGCCCGGTTGATCACCTTCAAGGAAAAAGCCGTACCCCACGCGGAACCGTTACCGGAGTATGTGATCAAAAAGTTGACGAGCAACGCCGATTAAATATAATGGGAAACACCGCGCTAGATGCTGTATGGAAATCAAAGATTTATTAATTGAGTTAGCCAAGGATACAAATCTCAATCAGCTAGCGATTGCCTACGCAGAAGACAAAGACGGCTGTATTCCTGAGCGTCAAGATCACTACCGCAGCACAATTAACCGAATCATTCAAAATCCAGCATCTAGCAGGTACGAAAATCTAGAACGTTTGTTTAGGATATTGGGGGTTGATATTCAGGCTGCGATCGCAATCGCAGCCACTCAAAAATTAAAAGAAAAATAACGAATCGTAGAAAATTCAAACTGTCTAAAAGAGATAATCCACAGTCTCATAAAGAGACAATGAACGAAGTTATCCCGATTAGGCATAGCGTTGGAGTAGCGAATCATGGCAAAGCGAAATATACCAAAAAAAATTGCCGCGCAGGTATCGCCCGAGCACCTAGCGATCCTTCAAGAAGCCCTCGAGCATTTTGATGGCAACTATCGAAGCCTAATGGATCATCTGAAAGCGCTCAATGCCCCGCAAGTGGTCTACATGATGGTCAACGGCAGTATCAAGAGTAGGATGAATAAGGGAAGGCAGGATGTCTCCCTGAGTAATAATGAGGAAATGCAAGTATGGGGTGACGGGTACGATTACACCCAAGCCCGCATGGAAGACCTCAGCGACCCCGCACAAAATGCCTGGGACGGGTTTACACAGTCATTAATAGAAAATAATTGGGAGCTATGAAAACACAATCAGTTGCTAGCTATCATCCGATTATTGCCGAGCTAAACAACCTCCCTAGATACGATTTACTAGAAGGAGAGGATCTAGTTTGTAGGTGCTTTGAGCACGGTATTTTTGAATGGACTAATCCAAAGTTTTTGGTTTTCCTAAAGCACACCGTAGAAGCATATCTATATGACGAGATTGGGCGTAGGCAGCTGCGAGGGCTAATGTATGCCCGGTATGCAGCAGAGCACATGCCGCCAGGTGTTGATGACGACATTAAGCGCTGGATGGTTGCGATCGCAGCAGGTGAGCCCGAACCAAAACTAAAGAAACAAATCACCACCTTTCCAGGCCAGCCAAGCAATAAAGTATGGACCGGGCCATGTTGCCATTGGCCATCAGTACGCGGCAACCTATGGAGCCAAGTATTTTGGGTTAAACAATCCCGTTTTGTTAACGGCAGACTCACCACAGAGCTAAGACGGCGACAGTCTAAGCTTAGGCGGCAGCAAAAAGAAGCCTCATAGAAATAATGCAATGGGGAGAACGAGGTTATCCCCATTAGGCATAGCGTTAAAGTTACGGCCACGTCAGAGCGCAGCAGTTGCGGCCTACGGCCCTGGCACATCGCTTGGCTCGTGGACTTGCGGAATGGGTTTAATCCGCCTGGGCTTGCCCCGAGTGTCCCCCTTGGACGTTTGCTTATCCCAAGAAGAAACCAACTTACGACACTGAGCCAGTGTGCGCCCCTGTATAACCCATCGGCCCAATTCAGCCGCCCGAACATCAGCCAGCTTCGACCCGACGGCACCGCCCCTAACATGCAGCTGCCCCAGAGTTTTACGACCCACCCCCCACTGCAAGCGATAATAGCGCCTCCCATGGCTTGGATATTCATATAATCCAAACCATTCAGAATTACCCGCCAATGAAGCTTGCGATCGCACAGCGTTATCCACCATCGGTGCGGCCCAAAATATCATCGATTGCAGTCTCCGCCCTGCTCAAAAAAATTCTTAATTCCGTCAGCAGTCGTCGGAGCACTACTAGCTGCTGACCACGATTTCCCCCGGTTCTCCCACCGGTATGGCCCCCCTTCCTATACGTTCTAACAACTCAGACACACTGAGCCCATAAGAGTCAGCAATATCCATTAAGCCTTGCTTGCCATCCGGAGAAAGGGAAGCATTAAGGCGTTCCGTTTTTGGTTGACCATGTTCGCTGTGTCCAGCTTTCGGCATCTTCGAGAGCCTAGTCAAGAACGCCCATATTATACGCATAAACCCGTGAAGCCTAATAGAGCACGTACTTTCGTATTTACGTAAATTTCTATCTTGATTTCCCTTGCATTATACACAACATATTTGTAAGATTATACACAAAATAACTGAAGTCCCCTTTTTATAGGGCGTCAAAATTCAGCCATCAAGTAAGGATATTTAGTGGTGGAAGAAAAAGAAGAAAGAGTATTTCCTTGGGTAGTCGTTCAGCTAGGCCAAGTAACGACCGTTGAGGCCATGTTTAGACTGCAAGAGCAGGCCCTAATTTTTTTCAATGCTCTAGCCAAGGACAAACAGAACCGTAATCGATTCCAGGTCAAGCACTGTTCAAAGCTAAAGCTGAAGGAGTGATATGCGATCGCAGATTATTCTAGCCATCAGCCTAGGCTTAGCGCCCTGGCTAACGGCCTCAAGCTGTATCGGCAAGGTTGTATCAGCCACCGTTAATACAGTCGCTGACGAGGTTACGAGCAGCAGCTCAGCCATGGCTGAAGATATGGAAGTAGGGCTAAGTTCTAAACCTGCCATGCCCCCAGCGGGCCTACAGCCCTATGCCCTAGATGGTGCGTTGAGTGATGCTGACATAAACGCCCTGCTGCATCTCAGCTGGCCTCAAAAATACGAATCCATAATTGATCGGTTTGGGATGCCAGCCTACCGGACCACAGACCAAGACTTTTATCAGCTGCCCTATGGTCGGTGGGCAGCTATCAACTACACAGGGAGACAGGCAGTTAGTTACAGCCTGGGCGATAGCCAGTGACAGAACAGCAACTAGAATGGCGTGCGATCGCAATCAGTGAACTAATCGACCTACTCTACTTACTCAACAGCGATACAGAATTTACGGTGCAAAATTTTCAGCAGCGAATCCTATTACTTTCAGAAGAACATCAAAGTCCAGTCAACAATTAACTTTAGACCTTAGTCCAATGTAAAAACAAGAAAAACCTTCACATATTCTGTGAAGGATTGATTTTCTTGTTAATACGGGTCAGCTTCGATGACTTAAAGGAACTAGGATCAAACCGCCTGATGAGTCCCATGGAAAAAGGACGAAACTCTTAAAAACTAAGAGTCGCGGGATTCCCGCAGAAGGCAATTTTGTTTTGTGCTAAAGATGGCCAACAATAATTGTTAGCTTCAATTTATACCGAACTATTGCCTTCTTTGAGTCGCTGCTTTAAGGGTAGTTTGGCCATTTTTTGGCTTAAAGGAATAACGATCAAGGCTCTTCAAACATGGTAAAAATAATCGGGTGCGACTGTGGAAAAGATAGTCTGTATGTTTGTGTTGTTGATAAAGCTCCAAGAGATTTCAAAAGCTTTAGTAGAAGCTATAAGCCAAAAATTCTCAAAATTTCCCACGAGGCAATAGATTGGTTAATAGAAGAAAATGCAGACTGCTACGTACTAGAACCAACTGGATCATATTCCTATATATGGGTTGACCAGCTTAAAAAGCATGGAAAGGACGTGAGGTTAGTCAGCCCTAGGAGAATCACGGCATACCGTTCTTATAAAGGGGTTAATAACAAAAAAGACAAAGAAGATGCAGCCGCGATCGCGGTTTATGCTTTAGAAAATTACTTTAATTCCAGTGCCTTTATCGGGATAGAACAGATGGAATTAAAGGAACATTTTCTAGCATTAAAAAACACCATCAATAATAGAAATCCAATGATAAATAGGCTATGCCAACGCCTATGCTATGAAGTTCCTGAAATTGTAAACACGGTTGAAGATTCCGGTAGAAGTTGGCTAAACCCTAAACCGCCCGCAATCCTCAGATTTATTGCAGGAGAACCAGACAACCCAGAAGACAGGCACAGAAAGAAACGCCAAGAAAAAGTAGACAACACAATAGGTAGAGGTATAAGCGACCACAGCAAGTTATTAGCAGAGCAGATATGTCATTTACACAAGGTAGAATATCCGCTTGAAATTAAGGTGGACAATATTTTATCAGACGAAAAATTTGCCAAATACAGCAAAGTTTTTGACGAGTTCCTAATGGGTCCAAAGACAAGGTTGTCTTTGACATGTGCAATATACCCATTTGAAAGTTTCCTAGAAGATGGGAAAGAGATCGTAGAGTTTATATCTAGTACCGACAAATCAAAAAATAAGCGCACCAGGCGAAACCGAAGCGAAGGAGCTTTTAAGTTAAGCCTAGGCATGGGCTTAATTTTCAAAGAATCTGGCACTAAGAAAGGATGGGTCAAAGGGGGGCCTAAACACGCTCGAGCAACCTTGTGGACTTACGTTACCACCACAATCCTAATGAATAGGAAAATGAAAACCGCTAACGCCGACATACAAACGGCAGTAGCGACACTTGGTAACCCCAAGGTTAGTCATTGGCTAAATACAGAGCTTATTAAGGCAATTGCGGCACTAACTGACACTACCGAAGAAGTTGCAGCATTACGACTGCACTACATGTATTTAAGGCCAAATGAAGCTAGCTTTAAGCGCCGATCTGCCACAGCATCAAGATTGACTAGAAGAATGTATAAGCTTCTAGCCAAAGAGTTTGTTCAAAAATGAAACCGTAGCCAGATGCGATCGCACCAAAACGAATTGCGATCGCATCTAGTTTAATAAGGTGAGAGTGACCAGTAGGAAAAGTCCTATCTCTATAAAGTCCAACGTCTCACCTAAAATAATAGAGACTCTAAGGAACTTTAGCAAGATTCTTCGCTGAAAGCTGGAATAAAAGCGGGATCAAGTTGCCTTAGTTCTGGCTAATTTGGGGTAGGGTGATTATCCCCTAGGGAGTAAATCGTTTTCCATGGCCATTGGCTCCCTAGGGTATGATGCGTTGAAATATATGCTTACGTTAGCTTCTAGCCTCAATGAGGCATCCCTGAGGCATCCCTGAGGTACCCCTGTGACCCATGACGACCCTAAGGCTCAGCAAGCATTGGCTCTATCAGCCCAGGCAGCCCCTTCAGACTTTGTGCACCAATCGGTACTAGCTAAGGAAGTTTTGGCGGGTTTAGCGCCGAAATCCAATGGTTATTATTTGGATGTCACGGTGGGCGGGGGCGGCCACAGCCGCTTAATTTTAGAAACCGATCCGACGATTCGTCTGCTGGCCCTAGATCAAGACCCCAACGCCCTGGATGCGGCCCGGCAGAATTTGGGGGAATTCGGGGATAGAGTAACGTTTTGGCAGGGCAATTTTGCGGAGTTTTCACCCCTGGATCAACGCTTTGATGGAGTGTTGGCGGATTTGGGGGTGAGTTCGCCTCAATTGGATCGCCCCGAGCGGGGATTTAGCTTTCGCCACCAGGGGGCACTGGATATGCGCATGGATCCGACCCAGGAATTGACGGCGGCTGATTTGGTTAACCGTGGGGCAGAGCGGGAACTGGCGGATATTTTTTATAACTATGGTGAGGAGCGGCTTTCTCGTCGCATTGCCCGTTGCATTGTGGAGCGTCGACCGTTCCAGACCACAACGGCCTTGGCGGATGCGATCGCATCCAGCGTGCCTAGCAAGTACCGCCACGGTCGTATTCATCCTGCCACTCGGGTGTTTCAGGCATTGCGCATCGCTGTCAACCGAGAGTTGGAAGTCCTCGAACAGCTGATTGAAGTTGGGCCCAGCTGGCTAGTCCCCAGGGGGAAACTGGCCATTATTAGCTTCCACAGCCTAGAGGACCGTCGGGTCAAACATGGCATGCGCGACCATGAACAGCTCAATGTGCTGACCAAAAAGCCGATTATTGCCAGCGATGAAGAAGTGCGGCGCAACCCCAGGGCCCGTTCGGCAAAACTGCGGCTAGCAGAGAGAATTTAGGGCAATGGGATTTAGGGCAATAGTGCCTGATAGGGTGTTACCCCCGTTAGGGTGAGGGTATAGTCAAAGCTAGTCCCATCGCTGATTTGCCAGTCCGTTATCAATCCATGGGCATCGACCACAGGGAGGGTGCCCTGGGGACTGACCACGGCAAAATATACGTCGGTTTGAGGCAATGCAAAGTCCTGGATCGATGCCTGTAGACTATCTGGGTCACTTTGGGTGAGGAGGCGACCGTCCTGGTCAAAGACGAATAGTTGGGAATCGCCCCCAATGTAGGTACGGGTGACGTCTAGCTCGAGGGAAACCCGATCGCCCAGACGGGCTAAAAAGCTGTAAACCTGTTGGTCACCGTTGACGCGGCCCCCAGTGACGTTAAACCCATGGGTCGTATCTAAGGGATTTGCCCAAGCCGTCAATAGCTCTGGGCTGTTGGCGGTGAGTTCCGCTGGAATGAGATTGGCCGTTGGCTCAATGTCGTCATTTAATTCAATGATGGGGCGACGATTGGCCAGGGTGGCTAGGGCTCGGTTCCAATCTAAGGGTTGGGGCTCAGGGGCAGTGGGTTGTTGATCGAGGGTGATAAATAGGGATTGGGTGCGATCGCAACTGGATGAAGCTTGAGGCGGTAATGAACTGGTTTGCCATACCTGTAACTGTCGTCTAACCCCCAATAGCTCTTGCCGATAATCAGGTGATACCTCCTCCGAAGCCATCAGCCCGCTAGTAATATCGATGGCTTCCTGCCATTGTCCTAAACAAATAGCCCGCTCCAGCTGGGCCAAATCGTCGTCAATTGTATGGGGCAATGACTGACCATAGGCCCCCATTGTCCATCCCCCCACTAGGGAAAACACCATAGCTAACCCTAGACCAGGAGAGCAAAACATACCCATAGTTTTCCACCTATATGAACCAAACCTGCTATGAACTAACTACTATGAACTAAACCATATGAGCCAAAATCAACCAAACCGTACTTAGCCCATAGCCCACCAATAGTTCACACAATAAGCCCACAGTGTAAGGCTACCCCAACCTATATTATTCTCCTGCTGACGATGGATGAATTTGGATGGATGAATTTGGGTTGAAACAAGTCTAGTTGTCTATGTATCTCCCTGGGCACACTAAGATTGATCGGTAAATATAAGAATTCTGCGCTGAATCCTGTCAAGGATTGGACCTAATGTCCCAAGTATCAGACATACCCCACGATGATATGAGTTCTGACACTCACACACGGCTCAAGCTTCTCGTTGTTGACGATGAACTTGATAACCTGGAGTTACTACATCGCACCTTTAGACGTAGCTACGATGTCTATCGGGCAAGTAGTGGGCAAGAAGCGCTAGCTTGCTTAGCTGAGCATGGCGAAATGGCCATCATTATTTCCGATCAACGCATGCCAAAAATGAATGGCACGGAATTTTTGAGCCTGACCACGGACGCCTACCCCGACACCATTCGCATTGTCCTGACTGGGTACACCGATGTGGAAGACCTAGTAGATGCGATCAACTCTGGTCAGGTGTTTAAGTACATCACTAAACCTTGGAAACCCAATGAGCTGCGGCAGGTGATCGATCAGGCGGCCAATACCTATCGCATGGTAAAGCAGCGTACCCATGATTTATCCCGTTCCCTAAAGCAAGTAAAACTCTACAACTCAATTACCACGACTATCCGCCGCTCATTAGACTATGCCAACACCCTGCAGACAGTAGTGGAAGCCCTAGGGGAAGGGTTTGAAGCCGATTACGCTGTTTTATATCCAGTGGATGCTATCGAACTCGGCCAGGCACCCCAGCCCGTTACCTATGCAAAGACTGGTGAATCCATCCCTGATTTGGCTGACACAGCAGTACCTAGCCAAGAGCTGATTTTAGACAAATTCCCCTATGGTGACGTTACCCTCACCCGCCTAGTCGCCAGGTTTACAGACCAAGATACGCCATTAGCCTCCATTGCTCTGTACCAGATTGTGGGCACCTGGGACACCACTACCGTCACCCTGATGAATAGCATCTCGGAACAGGTGGTGATGGCGATTTCCCAAGCCAAACTCCACCATCATATTCAGCGCCAAACTGAACAGATGCAAACTGAATTACGGGTGGCGCGGCAAATTCAACACAAGTTACTCAATCAGGTGTGGCCTGAGATACCGGGTATTAAGATCCAGGCCCAATGCCAAGCCGCCCGAGCCGTAGGGGGTGATTTCTATGAGGTTTTTATCCATCCCCAGGGCGATGTTTGGTTAGCGGTGGGGGATGTGTCTGGCAAGGGCGTACCCGCAGCCCTATTTATGGCCAGTGCCATATCGCTCCTGCGGAGAGAATTATCTGCCAGCCAGTCCCCCAGTCCTGTCATGGTGATGGCCAATCTCAATCAGTCCCTCTACGCTGATCTGGTTAATAACGAACACATGATCACCATGGTGTTGGTGCGATATACCCCAGGGATGAAGGAACTGGGGTATGCCAATGCAGGTCATATTTACCCCCTGGTGTGGTCACAAAAAAATGTTGTCCAGGGAACCGTTTCTCCCTCTGAGCCGATTTATTTAAAGGGAGGCAACAACGTTCCCCTAGGAATTTTGCCTAGGTGGCGGGCAGAGGCAGGAAATATAACCCTCAGCGTAGGTGATGCCCTATTACTGGCCAGCGATGGCATTACCGAAGCCTCTGTCACTGTCGATGGGCAGCAAACAATGTTAGGTGAAGCTGGGCTATGGCAATTACTTTTGGAGCAAAAAACTGGACTCGATCTTAATCGTCTACTGACTCAACTGAATACCACAGACAGTGAACAGCATGACGATCAAACAATTTTGTCTTTGGAGGTAGCGTTTTAACCGATGAAAACTGAACTTGCTATCCCCAGTGATTTAAAGTTTTTAGTGGTGGTGGAAGGCTGGCTACTCAGTTCGCTCAAAGCTGAACTGGGGAACACGGTCGGCCTAGATTGGCAGAAGACTGAAAACCGTCTGCGGTTAGTCATTGTTGAGGTCTATTCCAATGTCGTTCGCCATGCCCATCAGGATCGCCCCGAAATTCCCGTGGTTTTAAGGTTGGGCCTTGAGGGCAGTTTCCTGTCCTTAAAAGTTTGGGATGAAGGGGATGGGTTTGATCTGCGTGACTACACAGCCCCCAGCCCTAGTAACCCCCAAGAGGGTGGTTATGGCTGGTTGATTTTGCACCAGCTGATGGATCGCGTCGATTATCAACTTAGGGGTGGCGATGGTCGTAACTGTCTGACCTTAGAAAAGGATCTAGGGTTAATGGTTGATTATGCGAAGAAAGTTGAAACTTAAGGGAGTATGGGCTGTCCCTGTTACCTTTGTCCCGTTCCCATGGCTCGACCCACGCCCGGCTCAATGTTTATAAAACCAAAGAAAACCCTGGTCAAATCCCTGGGGGGGGCTAGATAACCCCGTCAGCCAATCACCCTCGGTTTGGGTCTCTATCAGGCTCCGGAGAGCAACCCCCCGGGGACTTTCTTTAATATCTCTAGACACGATCAATCCACAAATCCCTTGGGGTGCCAACAGGTTAAAACACCGCTCAATAAACAGCCAATGTCGACGTAGCTGGGTCCGTTGGCGCTTCCCCTTGAGCAATGGGCTTTGGTGATCGTAATTGGGGGAGCGATAAAAATAGTCGGTCAATAATGAATATTGGCTCTGGTAAAACAGCCAGGCATTAGCGATGTCAGGGTCGGTGTTAAGTAATGAACGTTTGGCTGTTTTGAATGTGCAAATGTCAATATTCTTTTGATGGGTTAAATCATAAAATTGTTGAAAAAATTCTTGGGTGGTGGGTCGAAAGGGCCCCTGGGGAGGTCGGGTCAAAATCATATTAAATCCCCTTGCTCGATTCAACACATGGTTAAAGTGATAACCCCAGTGGCACGGCTGTAACACCGCTAGATCTTCAACTTGGAGTAATCGCCGTCTGGGGGACTCCAACAGTTGGGCAGATTTAAATTGGATGCCTAGGGTTTGGCTAAACTCCGCTAACAACAGCTCATCTAGTTTCGCCTGGGCTTGATTGTCAAGCTGATTGATCCGATCTCGGAAATATTCTAGCTTGGCGTAATGGGGAATACCTTGTTGCAGTTCTTCCAATAGATAGGCTTGGGAGCGGTAGTGTTCTAAGGCAATGTTTTTTTCTGCGAGAATAGCGCGATAGTTTTCGGCCACTAGTGGTTGCAGCAGATTGCCTTGAAGGACGGTCTCCGTGGCGCGTAACCGATCAAACCCGGCCTCATCTACTCGAATAAATCCCAATAGGCTATTGCCCGTAACAATGTTGAAATCAAGACTGGGCAGGGGTTCAATATCTTGGGGCTGCTGGGCAATGGCCACCAATCCTAGGAGTAGCTGGAGTCGGGCAATGTCAACCATCACTGGATTGAGATCTACACCGTAGAGACCGTATCTAAAGATGCGGCGGTAGATGGTCTGCAGCAGAGAAGAATGCTCGGTCTGTAAGCCTACTCCCCAGATAGCCAGCTGGCTATCTGGGGAGTAGGTTAACTGGCCAATCAGCACACTGTAGGTATCTACTAACCGATGTTGTAGGGCAATGAGGAACGTGCCCACTCCACAGGCTGGATCGAGGACTGAAAACTGGGGCAAAATCGTCTGGATCAGCTGACGCAGATGTTGAGGGTGACCGGAGAAAAGAATATCCCAAAAATCAGGGGCCGATGGCCCCGGCTCGATGCCAAGATGTCGGAGCATATACTGATTGAGGATGAGGTCACAGCACACCTCAAGCGCACCTGCCGTTTCCGCTTCGTTTTGGGTATGTACTATACCCTCTTCGGTTAGCACCTGTTCGAAAGCAAAACCTAGGGTGCTGGCCTGCCAGCTATTGCCCACCTGCTGCCACAGGGGGGACTCAAACCAGACCAGAATTGCTTCAAACGGCGCATCTGGAATGTCAATCTTGGCATACTGCCTCTCTAAGGGATGGGTATAGAACACATCTCCCAAGTAGGGCACTTGACCGACCCAGCCAATGTTGCGAGGGCGTTCCAGTAGCGGCAGGGAAAATCCCTGAGTGCATAAGGGTTGCAGCACCTGCCGAAAGAAGCCATCCCGCTGACGCTGTTGACTGTGTCCCAGTTGGTTGTGGAGATACCAGATGTTGCCATCTAACAGCCCCCGCTGCTGCAGCATGTGAATGATAATTAAGCGCTGGAGTAGCACCGCTGCATACCAGTGCCGATCGCTTCGGTCGTGGATGCCAGTAATGCTACTACTTAGCTGGTCTAGGTGCTGCCGTAGCTGCTGGGTAAACTCAGCGCAGCAGAGTGGCTGGGGCTGTAAATTGAGAGCCCCTAGGTTGGGGCTGTAGTTGGCTAGGTACTGTAGTCGGGCATGCCACCCTGCCAGGGGCTGTTGGGGAATAAAGACCAATGACTGGGCGATATGGGGGCTGCTTTGCCAGTACCAGAGACTGCGACACCGTTGGCGATCGGTAAAGATCAGCAGGGGTTGGGGGTATTTTCGATGGATGGATTGATACAGCCTGGTCTTGAGTTTTACGCTCAGGTCTTGGGGGGTATTGAGTTTGATTTCCCAAATCCTGACATTTTCCCGTTGGGCAATACAGTGGGCTCGGTAGGGGTGGTTAAAGGCTCGGGTTGCGATCGCACGCCCTTCCACCGGCGCCATCCAACCCAGCACATCCTGAAACAACGTAACCAGTTTTAGAGACTGCAGGCACGTCTCCGCCTGTTGCATGTCGAAGCCCATGAGCGCCCATTAAAGATAACAAGCCATGGCATCAGCCAGTTTTGGCTATTTGCTCAGCTTTCTTTCGAAACCGCTCTAAGTCAGCCTGCAGCGTAGAATCCACAATCCCTCGCAGCCATCCATTTTCCATAAACTTAGCTAATACGTTGGGAACGGAATAGGCTAAGGTCATTTTGACTGTGCTGCGTCCCTGTTGATGCCCATAGAACCGAATGGCCCCGCGATTGGGCAACCCATCCACCGATTCCCATTGCAAAATCTGATGGGGCACCACCTTGACCGTACGGGATAGCCAAGTGAATTCCCACACACCGGATGCCAACTTCCAACGGGACATTTCTGGCTGATCGGCTAGCAATTCCACCGAATCAATCCATTTCATCCACTGGGGCATCTGTTCTAAATCAGACCATAGGGCCCAAACCAAGTCGATGGGAGCCTCCACATCAACATGTACGCTGTGCTCAAGCCAATTTGCCATGGGGGTATGGGCAGGTGGGGGAAAATAATAGGGACAGGTATATGGGAATGACCCCACGGGGGCAAACCTATGGGGGAAGGATACGGGCTATGGAAGCCATTAAAAGGTTAACGGCGAATGTGCGCTGCCAGGGCGGTTACATTCCCATGATCCCATAGCCGGAGTCAACGTATAAAATTTGACCCGTTACCCCTGAGGCTAGATCGCTACATAGAAAGGTTGCTGCATTACCTACCTCCGATTGGGTAACCGTACGGCGTAGGGGTGCCACCTCTTCTACATGGTGAATCATATCGAGAATTCCGCCCACCGCTGACGACGCTAGGGTACGAATGGGCCCAGCCGAGATGCCATTGACCCGAATATTGCTGGGACCCAGCTCCGCTGCTAGATAGCGCACATTCATCTCTAGGGCTGCTTTGGCAATACCCATGACGTTGTAATTAGGGATTACCCGGACTCCGCCTAGGTAGGACAGGGTAATAATGCTGCCCCCTTCCCCCATTAATACTTTGGCCTGCTGAGCTAGCTTCACTAAGGAGTAGGCACTGATATCCAGGGCTGTCTGGAAACCCTGGCGTGATGTGTCACTAAAATCCCCCGTCAGGTCATCCCGATTGGCAAAGGCTAAACAGTGAACCAGGATATCTAAGTGGCCCCAACTTTCCTTAACTGCATCAAAGGTGCCCTTGACCTGGTCATCGTTCTGCACGTTACAGGGCAGAAACAGACTGGGATTTAAAGGCTCGGTCAAATCCCTCACCTTATTTTCCATCCGGCCCTTTTCATCAGGCAGGTAGGTCACACCGATATTAGCGCCGGCCTTGCTCAACTGCTGGGCAATGCCCCAGGCGATTGAACGATTATTAGCAATACCGGTCACCAGGGCATTTTTTCCAGTCAGGTCTAGCATGGTAATTGGGGAGAGCGTATCGAAATTAATTTAGTCCGGCTACGTCGTTGTCGTGGCCCATAGGAGCATACTGAAAAATGGCCCCCTGTGGATAGCTTTGCTATTTGTATCAATGAATACATTAAACCCGACGAACTTGGGTTTTATTGGTCTTAAAGTCAGGGAATCTTGCTAATTCTAATTAAATCAAGTGATGCACATGATTTTTTCGGGGACATCTGCTCCTTGACTTTTAGTTATTGCCTGAAGGATTAGTTTGTAGTCTTGCCATGGCTAACCCATTTAAAATCTGAAATCTCAGGTTTTGTTCTATAGTTCTCAGTTAACCTTAGCTTTTCCTTGGCTTAAGCTTTTGCGATCGCACACCCCCCACCACCGTGACTACAGATAAACCCCTTGCCAATCTATTACGGCAGCTATCCACAGGCTCATTTCCCCCTGTAGCCGAAACCTATGAGCGCGGTAAAACGATATTCTTTCCTGGCGATCCGGCTGAACGGGTTTATTTTCTGCTCAAGGGGGCTGTAAAACTCTCTAGGGTTTACGAAGCAGGCGAAGAAATTACCGTTGCCCTGCTCCGGGAAAATAGCGTTTTTGGCGTTCTTTCCCTACTGACTGGTAACCGTTCCGACCGCTTTTACCATGCCGTAGCCTTTACGCCGGTTGAGCTGATGTCCATGCCCATCGAGCAGGTCAAACAGGCCCTAGAGGAACATCCAGAACTTGCCATCATGCTGCTTCAGGGACTATCGTCTCGCATTCTGCAAACCGAAATGATGATCGAAACCCTGGCCCACCGAGATATGGGGTCTCGTCTCGTCAGCTTTTTGCTCATCCTCTGTCGTGACTTTGGCGTGCCCAGCACCAGCGGCATTACCATTGACCTCAAACTATCCCATCAGGCTATTGCCGAAGCCATTGGCTCCACTAGGGTTACGGTCACGCGACTATTGGGGGATTTGCGTCAGGACACCATGATATCCATCCACAAGAAAAAGATCACCGTTCACGATCCCGTCGCCCTCAGCCAGCAATTTGCATAGGGACGCGGTTGCTGCAGTGACCATTAATCGCCACAGGGTCAAACAATCGAGTAACCTATACGAGAGTTTGCTAGGGGCCTGGGTCCCATTGGATAGCGTTAAATGGGCATTGGTCTACTACTGATTACGACCGTGCTCGTTCTCGGTGGTGTGATTGCCACCCTGGGCGATCGCATTGGCATGCGCGTGGGCAAATCTCGTCTGTCATTATTTAATCTACGTCCTCGTCAGACCGCCACCGTCGTCAGCATTGTGACAGGCAGTGTCATTTCTGCCTCTACCTTAGGCCTGTTACTCGTGGCCAGTGAACAACTGCGCAAAGGCCTATTCGAGTTTGAAGAAATCCAGGCAAACCTCGCCGAAGCTCGAGCGGCCCTAGAAAATACCCAAACCGCCAAGGCTGAGGTAGAAACAGCCCTCAATCGAGTCACCCGCCAAAAAATTGATGCAGAAGGTGAACTTACTGAAGTGAACACCTTTCTAGACCAAGCCACCCAACGAGAAACCCTAGTGCGAGAGCGCCTGGGGCAAACTCAAAATCAGTTGGGCCTGGTCTCTGAACAGGCCAATCAGCTCCAAGGAGAAATCGGTCGTCTGCAGCAAGATCGCCAAGTTCTACAAAGCCAGCAAACGGATATTAAGCGCCAAATTGCCCAGCGAGATCGCTCCCTGTCCCAGCGAAACCGAGAGCTACAGCAACGGGATCTCGCCATTGCTGAACGGGATCTCGCCATTGATCAACGAGAAGATGCCTTAGGCAGACTCAAAACTGAACAGGCCTTGCTCGAGGACGAAATTCAACGACTAGAATCTGAATTTCTCAAATTGCGGGCGGGCAATGTGGCTATCAGCCGAAATCAAACCCTGGCGCTGCTGATTACTCGCCCCCAGTCCCTATCGGCAGCCACGGCTGAAATCGAACAGTTACTCGCCGAAGCAAACCGGCTGGCTTTGAATGAGATTTGGCCCGATGCCCCCAACAAAGCTCTGCAGATTTTACGCATCAACTCGCAGATTGTGCGGGAAACAGCCGCATCCATCACGGATGGGCAGCAGTATGTGATCCGTGTCGGTGTTTCCGGCAACTATGTAGTGGGAGAACCCTGTGTGGTGCAGCTGGAAGCTCCCCCTTGCGTAGAAGTCTCGTTGCAGGCAAAACTAAACCGCATTGTTTTTGAACAGGGGGAATCTCTGGCTCGCATTCCCATCGAAACAGCTTATCCCAGTACCCCCTCCCTGGTAGAAGCCCTGCGGACATTAGTCACCAGTGCCCAAATAAAAGCTAGCTTGGAAGGCATTATCATCGTCGATAATCCCAGGGTAGCTGGCGGATTTAGCCAGCCGGTGATTGATTTTCTCAACCAGGTACAAAACTACGGAGCCCCCTTAGACATTGAGGCGGTTGCCGGGCGGCAAATTTTTACCACGGGTCCTCTGGCGTTAGAACTCGTGGCAAGTCGTAATGGTCAACGCCTATTTCAGACCCAGCTCTCTGAGTCCAATTTTTCCGATAGTGAGCCGTAGCTCTGCTGAAAACTGAGGATCAGCGGAGTGGTTATTATCAATTTCTCAAGCAAGTTTATATTTTGTTTGCGGATAGTAACTATATAAGGCGGTGATTCCCGTAAGTATTTTTTAGCGTCTAAAATAAAGCCTAGTTATTAATAAATTCTTTTGACGAAATAAACGTTAGTGAGGATCTTAAAAAGGGGCTGAACAATAGGCCTCGTAGTAATTTTCGGGTACGCACTATCTGACTAACGCTCATTTCTAACTAAAATTTTAAACCTAGTTTTTGTATGAGGCCCTCCGAGTGAGTGACCAGTGTAACTCATCCAGATTGAACCGGTAGGAGCTTTTACGCATCAAGATATCTCCATTAGATGGACCTTGACCTGACCTTGACCTGATCCAGGTTCCATCCATAAATCATCGGTCATTAAGCTGTTTTAAACCCATCCCCATTACAGCCGGAGTAATATGCCATGAAATTTGAAGACATCTATCAGTTCTTTGAAGATCCCCCGCCTCTTTATCTCAATAAGGAGTTGGCAGTTTGTTATGTCCTTTCAGTCCTCATCCGTCGTGATTCCTACGGCACAGAGCTGATTCATGCCATCGAGAATGAGTATCCTGACTATCGGTTGTCAGATACTGTCCTCTACAGCGCTCTTAAGTTTCTAGAAAACCAGGGTGCCATTATGGGCTACTGGAAAAAAGTTGAAGGCCGTGGTCGCCCCCGCCGGATGTATCGTCTACGTCCTGATTGGCAGACAAAGGCCCGGGAGCTAGCGGAATTATGGCAGCGCTATATTCTGGGTCAGCGCAATACTACCCCCCGACGTCGAGCCATGAGCTCATAGCCCAATCCGGCAATCTATGAGGCTGGGTCGCCTGGGTATCAGTCAAACCACATAAGCCATAACTACTGAGCAGCTACTGGGGTATAGTCAATGGGACTCCAGTAGTTGTTTGTTTTTGCTAGGAATAGCCGTTGTGGAAAGTGCAGCAAGTCAGTCAACCTTGTTCCTAACGATGCTGTTAGGGGTGGGGTTGTTCTTTTTTATGAAGGCAGCTACGAAGGATCGTACTGAAGTGGCTGAGTTTTTAGCCGAGCAGTCGCCGGACCTATTACGTCAAAAGCTGCTCGACTATTTTCAAAATCGTGCCTATCGCTTGCTTGAGGAGTCCCCCTCAGCCGATTCTGGTGATTGGGTCAAGCTAGTGGGGCTGGTGAGGCCCAGTGTCTTTATGGCTGTTTTTCTTACTTTTTTAGCGGCCGTAGCGCTAATGTGCTTTGCCTTGGTGCTGGCCACTCTATTTAGTAACTATGGGCCTTTTTTCTTTGTCCTAGTTTTGTTATCCCCCGTGGCTGCCATTGTCTATTGGCAGCAGGCTGAACGGGAGGAGCAAGTTTCATTTCGCATTCAGCCTGCGAATGATGGCTGTAAGTTGAGCGTGCAAGGGCACCGAGATGAAATTATTCAGCTCAAGGCTAAGGCTCCTTTTAGCTAGGATTAGTACAGAAAATTGGACTGTTGGTAGGGGGCTGTTGATGAATGCCAGACCTATAATCTGACCCATAACCTAAAAAGGGAGGCGCAAATGGTACGCCTCCCTGGTAATCTTTTATAGGTTTTGTTTGAACAGGTTAAGTGCTACCAAGGCACTTAACCTGTCTTCTTTAGCCTAAGACCGCTTCTTCTTCTTCTTCACCAATCAAGGCGCGAAGACTGGGGAATAAGAAATGGTTCTCCTCAACATATTGAGCACCAAACAGACCCTTCTCTGCCCAAAAGTACCGGTCAGTGGTATGCTCGTTACGTTTAACCAGTAGTACAGCGGGTGGTTGGATACCTTCAGAATGGATGAAATTACGAGCTGCTGTGACAGGCTTGTCTTCCCCACTCTCAATACTGTATTGAGGAACTGATTCTAAGATACGACGCCCTTCAAGGCGGCGACGACTTTTACGCTTGCGTCTCCGTGCCAAGTTTTTTTACCTCCTATGCGTAATTGGAATAGCGAATTCGTGTATTGATAGTTACAAAACACTTGACTCAGCAAAGTATATCGGTTGTGCCTTAGATTTTCAACTTCTCTTAAAATTGTGGTGTATCTGCTGAAAGTGATTGGTGACAACCTCTTAAATAATTTCAGAAGCACAACACCCTGCATTTACCTGGCTTATCTTGATAAAATTTAAAGTTCTAAGAATTTTATCCGGATGCAGGAAATACTCCAGTCATTTTTCCATTGACCGATTCAAGGCAACCCCATGCCAGCTAGTGCCGAATTAGTAGATCTATGTCAGGCCCACCTGGAGCTATTGCGCCGCACGTTTGGCGAGGTGTCGTCTGTAATCTATCTCACCCTGGGTATGGATTCTGAGGCTGAGCCCATCTTGGTGCCGATCGCTCAGATGTCAGAGTCTGGCGATCTCAATGATTGGCTCAATCCGAGCATTAGGCGGGGGGCTTTGCCTGCGTCGTCCATGACCATGGATGATGCTATATCATCTGGGGCCCTAGTGGCGGGGACGTTGGCCAGTCCAGACTTGGATACACCGATGGAACGGTTAGTGATGCCGTTAATGCACCAGGATATTGTTATGGGGGTATTGGTGATGCTGCGTTCGGATCGCCCCTGGCAGGCTAGTGAGCAGCAGTATTTACAAACGGTTTCGGTCAGTTTAGCGGCGGGTTGTTTTTTAGATCGGCAAAATCAGTGGTTGCATCAACGGTTAAAAACAAAGCAGGCATTGCAAGGGGAACAGTCAGAGGTTTTTCACAACCTATTGCATCAGTTTCGGAATCCTTTGACGGCCATCGGTACATTTGGGAAACTTATGCTGCGTCGGCTTTCCCAGGATGATCCTAACTACCGGCTAGCAGACGGTATTGTGCGGGAGAGTAAACGTTTAACGGAACTGGTGACTGATTTTGATGCGGCTGTTGATGTGGGGGATGTGGATATTGCCCAGGCAGTCACACCGCCTTTATTGCCAGAAAGCTCAGAAAGTATGGATGCTGCCACGCTGCAAAAACCGCTTCTACCGGCCCTAGGACGCTCCTTGGAGGCGATACCTCAGTTTTTGGGACAGGTGCTAGAGCCTTTGATCACGGTCACGGCGGCGGCGGCGAGTGAGCGCCATAGACAGTTTTGGCATTCCCCCCTGGCTATTTTTTCCCGGCAGTTGGTGGTGATTGATGCCCAGGCACTCCAGGAGGTGATTGCTAATCTCCTGGACAATGCCTTTAAGTATGCGCCTGCCCAGGCTTGGGTATGGCTATTGGGGGGATTGAGTAAAGATCACTATGTGGGTATTGTCGTGGGGGATAGCGGCCCGGGCATTCCCCTAGGGGACCAGCCCCACTTATTTGAGCGCAATTACCGAGGAGTACAAGCCCAGGGCACTATTCCGGGTACGGGTTTAGGCTTAGCCATTGCCCAGGCTCTGATTACCCAAATGGGCGGGACCCTTGACCTAGTGAGTCCCCTAAGTTCTAAAGCAATTCAGTCGTCATGGGTGCCTGTGATTTTGGATCAGCCTTTGTCAATGATGGATCACGGTACGGTTTTTATTATTTGGTTGCCGACGCCTGACTAGATCCTGACTAGATTCAGCTGGATTGGTTGCTGCTGGGTTTGACCCCTGAGGAACGTACTGACATGACTCGCTTCAGGGCATCAAACCAAAAACTTGAACCCATGGAAACAGCGACCCCGGTGACTAACCAGCCTAACCAGTGGCGGGGTATGGGTAGGGGCCAGTCAGCTTCTAGAACAGCTTGGGTGGCCAGGAGTTTAGGAGAGCGTCCGATGGGAAGGGAATAGTCTGACAGGGTGGTCTGCACCGCATCCCCCAGGGATTGAAGATCTTGGCTCAGGGATTCGGTATTAATGGGGCCGCTATCGCTAGAGGGGGACACCATGCTTTCTAGGGATACTTGGTCAATGCTTTGGAGCACACTATTGCGTACGGCCTGATCTACGGTGAGTCGGTTGGCCATGTAAAAAGTATCGGCATTCACCAGTGCGGCAATGGTCACCCCTAGCAAAATAGCGACTATTTTTGAATTTCGTCGGTAAACGCCACTGGCTCGATCCATGCCTCGGTCGTACCATTGTTCTAATTCGGTTTGGAACAGCCGTAGCTGATTGTCTGCACCTTGGGCTTTGCTGCTGACGCGCTCAGCTAATAGGGTAAGACTTTCTTGGAGTTGTACCGGTAGCTTCCCTTCAAGACTTTGCCGGAGGGAGGCCAGTTCTCCTGAGCTGCGATCGCTAGAATGCGTTAGTAGGGTCAACAGCTCTTTGAGGGTAGGTTGCAGCTGCCGTACCAGTCCCTCTGAGGCGTCCATGCCGCTGGCTATTTGCGATCGCAAATAGCCCAACCGCCGCACAAACGCCTGGGTTGCCCCATAACTTTCAGGTAAAATCTGCGCCCCTTGATCCGTAAAATGATCTAACTCTGCCATGACCCGATCGGCAATTTGAGCCAGATCGGTACGCCCGGCCCGATAATCCAAAAATATTCTTTCTAGGGATGCTTCCAGGTTGCGCAACTCCACATCCAGCAATGCTCCATCGCCGATGGCCGCCCGCAGTGTGTGGAGGGTATCCCCCAAAGGCAGCATAATCCGCTCCTGGAGTAATCGCTTCAGGCGGGTTTCCACCACTGATTTCTGTAGTCCCTCCAACTGCAACGTTTCCAACAGCGTCGTGGCAAATGCTTCTGACGGAATATAGGAAGGACCCGAGGTTTGCGCCCCAAATACATTGCGGGTACGACTGACCAATCGATAGATCAAGCCAACGCCATGGAGAACCCCGCGGGCCGAGCGAGCAATGACCCCCTGGGCTTCATAATTTAAGTCACGCACCATAGGGCTGGCATATAGACTATCTGCTAATACACGGGCCGCTCGGGCATCGGTAGATTGTCCCCCAGCCAACAGCTGCTCAATCGAATACTTGAGATGTTCAGCTCTCCACTGCAGTAAAGTACCAACGATTTCCTGCGCTTCGCTAGCAATCAAACCCAAGGCCATATATACAAACATCAGCCCGAGGGCAACATCTAAAACTACTGGCAACCCCATAATATTTCTGAATTAAAGCTAAGAATTCAGTCGATTAACCCTGACATAGTAACTATTGTCTACCCATCAAGGTCGTTATCATCGTCGCTATCTCCGACGTTATCATCATCGCTATCGCCATCGACATTAAGCTGCTTTAAGCGAATGTGCTTGCGGCCAAGGGAGATTTCAAACTCATCTCCGGGCTTTAAACCCATCTGCTTTGTGTAGGCAGCACCAATTAATAAATTACCGTTAGATTGCACCGTAATGCGATAGCTCGCACTGCGACCCCCTCGACCATTACCTGTTTGAATACTGTCTAATTGAATACCTTCGGCATCAATCAGCGCATTCATAAATTTCATCATGTTCACACGGACAACATCATTTTTTGTCAACGTGTAATAGCCACAGGCTTTGGCCTTTTCCTCTCTAGAGAGATGCTCTAAGTCTTTAACTTTCTTGAGTAGTGTTTTCCCAGTTAATGGATTTGAATTTGACGGTTTAGCCATTCACCCACATCTCTAACATGAACACATTAAGTAAACAGATAACGAGCAGAATCATACCTGATTGAAATACGTTTATGCACGCTGTTTGAATTTATTTTTTGATAATTACATTAAGAGTTGATTGAACGATTGATTTATTGAGAAAATTCCTAAAAGTCTAATTATTATGGCAGCTTCTGATGTTCATTTTCTCTGATTCTCTCCGGCCTATTCTATTGACTCCAGGCTAAATTCAGCCTTTTTCTAAACCTCAAACTTGGCTGAGTATCTGCCCTAACCATGAAACTTACAACTCGAGGACATTACAGTGTAAAAGCCATGCTCGATCTGAGTTTGCAACCCCATTTAGCATCGGTCAAACTGATTTCCCAACGGCAAAATTTACCTGCGCCTTATTTAGAAAAACTGCTCATTCAACTCCGTCGAGCCGGGTTAGTCGAATCGGTTCGAGGGGCACAGGGGGGCTATCGCCTCGCCAAAACTCCCGATCAAATTTCCCTGGGCCAAATTTTAGACGCCGTAGGAGAACCCATTAATCCTTTGGACTTGATTGCCCCAGAAAAAGCCGAAGATTGGGTCACCTTTACCCTATGGCGGCGACTCCAGGAAAATTTACGGGAGGTGCTGTATGGCATCTCCCTAGAAGAGCTCTATTACGATGCCCGCAGTTGGCAAGCGGCCCAAGGGGAAAACACAAATTTCATGGTTTAGGGCTTGCTAAGGGTGGACTCTTCGTTATGGTTAATAAATAGCTTCTCGCCTTAACCATGGCTAATCAGGTAGTTGAAATTCTCTCTGCAGATGCGATTCGCCGTACCCTCAATCGTTTGGCCTCTGAAATTATTGAACGGACTGACGACCTAGCAGATCTGGTGCTTGTCGGCATCCACACTCGTGGTGTACCCCTAGCCCATACCCTAGCCCAGCAAATGGAACGGCTGGAGGGTACAACCATACCGGTGGGGGAACTGGATATTACGTTTTATCGAGACGATCTGGATAAAATCGGCACTCGCACTCCGGCTAAAAGTGTGATGCCCTGCGATCTGACCGATAAAAAAGTGGTGCTGGTGGACGATGTTATCTTTAGTGGCCGCACGATTCGGGCCGCCCTTAATGCGGTGATCGACTACGGTCGTCCCAATTTAATCCGTCTGGCTGTGCTGATCGATCGCGGCCATCGACAGCTCCCGATTCATCCCGACTTTATTGGCAAATCCCTGCCCACTGCCCGAGAGGAATTGGTTAATGTTCAACTCATGCCAGCGGACCAGAAGGATACGGTGGAACTATTGAAGGGTCTGTAAGAGGCCTTTTTGTCCCTTTTCTGGACCCTTTCTGGATCGGTTAGGCCCGTTATCTGGCTGGGTTAAGCCAGTGGCTGGGGACCCATTCTGGGGGATATAGCCCCAGCCATGCCAAATTTTGGGTGTAGTAGGCCGAATCGCCATCCCAAAAACCATTGGGATCTGCCAGGGTAAGTTGGTTGGCTCGAATCGATTCTGCTACCTCTGCATCTAGATAGCGTAGGGCCTGGTACACCATGGCGTACTGGGATGTGGCTCCGTAATCCACCATAGCCTGACCGGCCAAGTCGATTTGGGCTGGCAGCTGCTGGGACGCTTGCCACTGCTCCACTAGGGCCGGGAGATGATCGTTTAGGTAGTGACCGGCTGGGACCGAGTTGAACCAGGCTAGGTCGAGGGCCACGCGCCACCAGACGCGATAGGCATCAAAGCCATAGATACTTTTGTGCGGAGCTGTGGCGGGCAACGGCCGATAGTGGGGAGCTTCACGGTGGAGTAAAACCCAATCGCTCGGTAGTCCCAACTCCGATAGGGGAGCGCTAGCTTCCAGCATGCTGTAACTGGTGTTCACTAGCTCTAGCCAGTCGTGCTGTTGATCTACCTGGGCAAATAGTCGAAAGGCATAGGGGGCCATGTAGGACGGATTTAATTGCCAGGTGTCCGGTGTTGGGTGGAAAGCCTCTGGGGGGCCAGGTAATAGGTAACGACCGGAGAGGTCGTCCTGCAACGAAATATCGGCTGTGGAGAATTCCCAAATGTCCTTAAGTTTGGTTTTGGCTAAGGTCAAATAGGCTGTTTTTTTCCAATGACGGGCCGCCATAATCAGGGCCGTGGCGGCGTCGATATCGGCATCGGTGGCAAAATTTTGATCTAAAATTCCCCATTTTTTGGCATCCCCCGGAGCCGCATCCGGTCCCCACTTCCAGGCCCATAGATGATCCAGCAGCTCCCCGTCATCATCGCGCCGGGCCAGGTTCTGTTCCCCCCAGGTGAGGACCTGGTCAAAGGTGTTGGCATCATCAATCAGTAATGCCCGCAGCATGGCATAGGCTTGCCCTTCGGAGGTGGTGCGCTGGTCATCGTTTTCCCAATCAATTACCCGGCCGTCGGCTTGAATAAAGCGCTCGCGATAGCGCTGCCAGGTGGTTTCAAAAAAGGACTGATCCGCTGTGGAGTCTGCCACCGCTAAGGTAATAGTGGACGGCATTTGGGAGGGTAGCTCATAGGCGGCTTCTGACTGTACAGGGAGCAAGAAGCAACTCGTGATGGCAACATGTATCAGCACTCCCAGTAGCAAAAAGCAACTCCAGCGCCGTATCTGTTTATAAAACATGCTTGACGTCATGGGTATTGATCCTTTTGTCTGACCACTTGTTTGGCCGATGGCTGTAGTTACTGTCCTAAGGTATGGCAAAAACTGCCTACCCTATTGTTTTAGAAAGTAACCCAGACAATGGGCTAAGGCTTTGTGCCACTATCCTTACCTATAGCCTTAGCCCCATGCCACTCCACTGGTTTCCGCTGGTTTCTGCTAGTTGCCCTGATGGGTTAATAACGCTCCCACACGGGTTGAAAACCTCTATGGAGTAAAAGGCTTTCCTTAATCAGTCTTTCTTGTCGCTCTAAGCCAATACTGGCAGGCACTCGGCTCTGGAGTGCATTGATTTCTTCTAGGGCCTGTAACGGTCGATCGCGGGCTACGGTCAAACTGATGGATGCCTGACGTAGGTTGAGGTCATCGGGGGCGATCTCAATGGCCTGATCGTACAGACGGCGTGCTTCTTGGTAACGCAGCTGTTGAAACCGTACACCGGCTAGGCCGACAATGGCATCAAACTGCTCAGGATTGCGCTCTAGCAGCGTTTCGTAAGCCCTAGAGGCGGTGGTCAGCCGACCCGTATCCTGGGCGATTTGCCCCTGGAGCAGGTAAACCTCGGGCGCGTCGGGATTGTCTGCCACTAGTGCCGCCGCCGCTTCATTGGCCGCATCTGGGTCGGTCATGGCCAGGACTTGAATTTGCCGCTGACGAATGAGCAGCGAACTGGGATTGCTCACCAAAAGAGAGGCATAGAGGTCGCTGCGGGCCGGGTCCGCCGGTAGGGCTCCCACCAGGCTATAAAGCTCGGGGGGATTCTCGTTGGCTGGGTGGCTGGCCAACCATTGATCCAGCACAGACTCCGCCGTTTCCACTGAAATAAATTTACCTTGGTAGGCCAAACTGGTCTGGCCCAGGATTTTAGTATCGTTGCCAGGGTTCAGGGCAATGATGTCTTCATATAGTTCCAGGGCTTCTGCATAGCGCCCTTGCCCCTGATAGATGCCGGCCAGTCCCTGGAGGGCACCGGTTACCACTTCATCATTGCTGGTGGGGTCATTGATTAACTGCTGATAGATGGCGATACTGGTGTCAATATCATCCTGGCGGCGGGCTTGTTCCGCTTGAAACAAGAGCACAGCCGGATCGTTGCCGGCATAGAGCTGCAGCTGTTCTTGGGCCAGCTCTAGTTTGTTTTGCTGGAGATAAATCTGACCTAGACGGTAGTGGAGAAAGGGCTCCGCTGAGGTGGCCGCCAGTACATCCTGATAAAACGGCACCAGTTCCGTATCCGGCGGATCAAGCCTGGCCAGGCTGGTGGCAATATACTGCAGCTGGGTGGGGTTCTCGGGTAGGGTGATGCTGAAGAGGCGCTGTCTTAGTTCCGGGGCTGAAATTTGGGCCAGTTGCCGTTCCCAAATGCTGGCCTGGACATAGAGACTGATGTCATCGGGATACTGGGCCGCTAGCTGTTGGTAGGTTGCTAGGGTGGTGGCCCGACTGCGGGGGTAAACACTCAGGGCATCGGCCGCTTCACGGGCTGTGCCAACGGTCAGTCTAGAGCTCGTCAGTATGCTTTCATAGGCAGCGATGGCGCGGGTCTGGACCTCGGGGGCATCGGTATAAAGACTCATTCCCCTGAGGGCGCGGGCCACCACCAAAGGCTGGTCTGTAATGGTGTCCAGGAGGGCCAGTCCCCTCTCATACTGACGGTTGGCGGCATAGGAGGTGGCTAATTCTGCCTTTAGCTGGGCCTGCTCGGTGGCGTCCCCATTGGCATTGAGGAAAGGTTGTAGCACATCAATGGCGGCTGCGGGGTTACCCTGCTGCCGCAGGGCAAAGCTGTAGGCTTGGGCCTCGTAGATCTTGAGGGTTTGCCCGGCGCTGATATAGTTTTCAAATAGCTCGACGGATTGGGCGGAGCGTCCGCCATAGGCAAACACTTGGGCCGCTCCGATTTGGGTGGCGGTGGTGTGGGGTTGTGCTAGGGCCACATCGTAGTCAGCCACGGCCTCAATCAGACGACCTTCGTAGAATAGGAGCAGGGCGCGTTGCGATCGCACCTCTCCATTCTCTCCATAGCCCGGTTGTGCCAGCAGCGTTGTCAGGGCATCAATGCCAACGCTGCGCCACTCTGGCCGATAGCTACCCAACAAACCCAAGGTTTCCAGAGCTTCAACATTCGTTGGCTCTAGCACCGTCAGCCGTCGAAACGCCTCAAAGGCATTGGCATCCTGTCCTAGTTTTAAATAGGACCGGGCCAACCCCAGCTGGGCCAGGCCAGAATCAGGATACCGCTGCACCGCCTGCAAAAACTTATCTAGGGCCGGGTCAATCCAACCCTTTTCAAACAGTGCATAACCCTCTCGTACCAGCGTTGGCTGATTATCTAGATTGGGTAGCTGAGCCCGGACTGGCTGGGCCAGAAGTAGGGGAGTAGCGGCTAAGAGGTTGAAGCTGAGACATAGACCCAGCGTGCGACGATACCAGTTCATAACAATATGGTTTTAGTTTTTATATCGAGCAATGGGGAGGGTGGGGGCGCGGGGCCCACAGTAATGGGCGCGGGGCCCACAGTAATGGGCGCGAGGCCCACAGTAATGGGCGCGGGGCCCACAGTAATGGGCGCGGGGCCCACAGTAATGGGCGCGGGGCCCACAGTAATGGGCGCGGGGCCCACAGTAATGGGCGCGGGGCCCACAGTAATGGGCGCGGGGCCCACAGCAATGGGCGTGGGGCCCATAGAATCAATCAAAAAGTCAATCAAAAAGTTCTAATAAATCCCAATCCGCACGAATGCGGAATCCAAATACCGACTCCGAGAATTCATCCCGCAACTGCCAGCTGATGGCAGCCCGAGCATTGGGGGCCAGCCTGATATCGTAAAACGTTTCCAAGACATCGGGGCGGTCACCCTGGCGTCGATCATTATTGCTAAGTTGGCGACCGTAGCCGATGCCAAAGCGATCATCATCGATCAATAGATCCAGGAAATTCACCCCAAAACTATAGGTGTCGCCTGAAATATCCAAATCAGCATTTCTGTGGTGACCGTAGCGGCCAAATAAACCCGCATTTATCTCGGGGATAAACCACTCGGCGTTGATGCCATAGGACACCTCACGATCACCTTCCCGGGGACCAAATACCCCATTGCGATTGATTTGGAAACTCTCGGGGATACCATCGCGGTCACCGTTATCCGTGGCACTCACATAGGTGCCGCGCACAATCAGATTGCCAAGGTTCACCCCTAATTCCGCCGCCACAGCATCAAAGTCTAGGTCACTAAAACCACCGGAGGAAAAGACGGCGGTTTTCAGAATGACTTCATCAATCGGTCGCCATTGCAGCAGGGCGGCGGGCTGAGACTCTAACTGGGTGGCGGCCAAGGCCGGGTTGGTCTGAAAAACGGGATTGATAAAGTGGGTCAGGCTGTCCTTGGCAAAACTATTGCGATCGAAAAATGAGGACAGCTCGATCAGCCCCGCTGCGCCCCGCAGGCCAGGTAACTCAGGCGGAGACGCAACTATATAGAGTTCACTAATGTTTACCCCGGTGGACCTTGTATCCGAAAAGGCGTCACCGGTGGACAGGTCCACAGCACCCACGACGGCCACATTAGACTCTAGGAAGTAGTGACCATATACTCGGGCGCGGGCAGAAAATTCATCCCCCTCTTGAATGGCGGCGGTCTGCAGTTTGAGGGATGGCGGTGTGAGGGGGCCATCCTCTAATTCAGCTCCATCCCCAGGTGTGCCGTCCGGCAGCGTTTCTGGCCCCGAGAGGGGAGCGAGTACCCCGTCCCCGGAGGGTTCAACCGAATTTTCATCAAAGAAAAAAGGATCTGAGGGCTCCGCTAGATCGCTGGAGTCTGCCTGAGCCACTAGGGGGGGGCTATCTGTGGTGTTGTCTGTAGATGAACCGATAGTAGTACTCTCTGCGGATTCATCACTCTCTGCGGATTCATCACTCTCTGCAGATTCATCACTCTCTGCAGATTCATCCCCCGTAGTGTCATCCTCAGCCGAGGGAGACATGAGGGTAATGGTTTCAGACCCTGTGACCTCTGAATGGGTTTCTGGATGTATTTCTAGGGGTGAGGCCATGACTGGCAATGCAATGATCGCCATGACCACCCACACCATCCAAGCCACCAGCGGCATTGCCTGAAAATCCCGAGCAATATCCCTCATAGTCCTTTCCAAATAAATGTTCGTTTAAGTGTTCGTTTAAGTGTTTTGCCATTACGGACCCTTTTCTAAATCAGCAACAGCACTGTTTTTGAGCCTACTGGGTGAGGACGTCTATCAACACAGGACGCTAGGCGCGCCATCTGTATCAATGGATTTCATCCAACAGCTATAGTTTTCTAGATAATGTTTACCCAAGGGGCCTACCCCCAATGGATGTTCTATAACCAGAGCTACCATCGGTATTCATCCCATAGTTACTTCATCGGGTTAAATCGTCATCATTACCCTGGAATAACAAGATGATTAATTGACAGTCTTGTTCCTAAACTTGTCTAAAGCCTTATATTTTCTAGCCATGGGCACCCTGTATAAAAATACTGACTTTATGGGCTCTTTATAAAAGTGATGGCTAGGCCCTAGGGGGTTAGGGTCTTAGGGCCAGTTTGCCATGAGTCCCATGAACCAAGTTTCATCGGCTAAGTCCCGTGAATAAACGTTGACTAACGGGGGTTAGCCCAACCAAGGTCGTATTTTAAAGACATCGGGAAAGACATCTGAAACCATCAACACTATAGAGAGTAAACCGTGGGTCAGACCGCTAGTTTGAACAAGACAAACCCTGCCATCATGCCTGCCACTATTGAGGATCGAAAAGCAGATCATCTGCGCATCTGCCTAGAGGATGATGTGCAATGCCATCAGATCACGACGGGGCTAGAAAACTATCGCTTTATCCATTGTGGATTGCCGGAACTGAGCTATGACCAGGTGGACATTAGCACCCAGTTCCTGGGCAAAACTCTGGGAGCACCCCTTCTGATTTCGTCCATGACCGGGGGCACTGAACAGGCCCGTCTGATCAATCAGCGATTGGCCATAACGGCCCAGAAATTTGGCTTGGCTATGGGGGTGGGATCCCAGCGGGTGGCGGTGGAAAAACCTGAGCTGGCTGACACCTTTAATGTGCGTAGTTATGCCCCGGATGCCCTACTGCTAGCCAATTTGGGGGCGGTGCAGTTGAACTATAGCTATGGGCTGGAGCACTGTCAGCGGGTGGTGGATTGGCTGCAGGCCGATGCCCTGATTTTGCATCTCAATCCCTTACAGGAATGTGTTCAGACCCGAGGTGATACGGATTTTAGGGGTCTGATGGCCAAGATTGAAACCCTGTGTGCCCAAATGCCGGTGCCGGTGATTGCCAAGGAGGTGGGGAATGGTATTTCGGGTAGCTTAGCCCAGCAGCTGATTAATGTTGGTGTTGCCGCCATCGATACCGCCGGGGCTGGCGGCACATCCTGGGCGCGGGTGGAAAGCGAGCGAGCCCAGGATGTTATGCAGCGTCGTCTGGGGCAAACCTTTGCGGACTGGGGTTTACCCACGGCTGACTGTATTGTCGGGGTGCGGGAAATCGCTCCCCACATTCCCCTGATCGCCTCGGGCGGTTTACGCAATGGTCTCCATGTGGCTAAAACCCTGGCCCTGGGGGCTGACATTGCCGGTTTAGCGCTGCCCTTCCTCAAGGCAGCGGACCATTCAGAAGCGGCCCTGGACACCTTGACCGATATCCTGATCGCCGAACTGAAAACCGCTCTATTTTGCACTGGCCAGGGGAATCTTCGAGACCTGAGACACGCTCAGGTGCTTCAGCGCCTACCATAGATTAAATTCAGTTACCTATCCTTCTGCGCCTCCACCATGCGAGATTTTTTTAAGTACGCGGCTGCTAGTGCCCTTGGAACTGTCGTTGGTCTATTTAGCTTAGTGGCCCTGCTGGGGGTGGGGGCGTTGGGGATAGCGGGCCTTTTTCTCAACTCCGCCGCCTCTGAAACCGAGCCCGAGGTGGAAAAAAACTCAATTTTGGTGTTTGATTTGGCCACCGACATTGTGGATGCGGTGCCCTACTCTGGCCCTAGCATCGTATTGGAAGAAACCTTGTCTGGCAGCACCTATCGGGCCATATCGCTCCATCGGGCTCTGGCCAGCATTGAGGCGGCGGCGGGGGATGACAATATTAAGGCCATTTACCTGACGGGGAATACTAATGCGGGATTTGCCACCCTGAAGGAGCTACGAATGGCCCTAGAGAAATTTAAGGCCGACTCTGGTAAGCCGGTGTTGGCCAACAACACCATCTGGAGTGAGCGTGACTATTACCTGGCATCTGTGGCGGATTCCCTGTACCTGAACCCGGCGGGGGTGATGGAACTGAATGGATTTCAGGCGGAAATTCAGTTTCTAGCTGGAGCCCTGAGCAAGTATGGTGTGGGCGTCCAAGTGCTGAGAGCTGGCCGGTATAAATCGGCGATTGAACCGTTTACTCGCACCAACATTAGCCCAGAGGAAAAGCAGCAGACCCAGGCGTTGCTTTCTGACCTGTGGCAAGAGTTTTTGACCACCACCAGCAAGGCTCGGGAGACCACCCCCGAGGCGATTCAAGCCATTGCTGAAAACCAAGGCCTGTTACCTGCGGAGGCAGCTCAAGCTGCTGGGTTAATTGACAAAGTTGCTTTTTATGATGATGTGTTGACCGAGCTACGGGAGCTGACGGATCAAACGGATGCTCCATGGGAAGAGGAAGAGGATGATTTTACCCAGATTGGTCTTGATCTCTATAGTGAAACCATCGCTGTGGATGGAGGCGACAAGGATACTATTGCCGTGGTTTATGCCAACGGTGAAATCGTGGATGGGGAAGGGTCTGCCGCTGGTTTAATTACCTCTGACGGTCTGTCTGACACTCTGCGCCAGGTGCGTAAGGATGATGACATTCAAGCGGTGGTGCTGCGGGTGAATAGCCCTGGGGGAAGTGCGATCGCATCTGAAATTATTGCCCATGAGGTGGAGCTATTGGCTGCCGAGAAACCCGTCATTGTCTCCATGGGTGACTACGCCGCCTCGGGGGGCTACATGATTGCCGCCCCCGGCGATCAAATTTTTGCCACCCCCGGCACCATTACCGGCTCGATCGGAGTGTATGGCCTCAGGTTAAACTTTAAGGAAATTGCCAATCGCAACGGCGTCACGTGGGATGTGATCAAAACTGCGAAACTGGCTGACATTGACACCATTAGCCGTCCCCAGAGTGAGTCTGAGCTGAAACTACAGCAGACCTTTGTCAATACCCTGTACGATCGCTTTTTGACCCTGGTGGCCGCCGGTCGCGAAATTTCTAAGGAAAATGTTAACCAGGTAGCCCAAGGACGAGTCTGGTCTGGCACCGATGCCGCAGGCGTCAGCTTAGTGGACCAAATGGGGGGCCTAAATGCTGCCATTGAAGCGGCGGCAGCGGCGGCTGAGATAGAAGACTGGCAGGTGGAGGAATTACCCACCCCTCCCAGTCTGGAAGAACAAATCCTCGATAGTCTCTTTGGGGTTGGGCTAGCTACTAAGCTGCCTTGGGCCCAGGACCCGATTTCCCAAGAAGCGATGAAACTGAGGGAAGAGCTGAGCCTATTAAAAACTCTCAATGATCCTCAGGGTGTTTATATGCGGCTACCGTTTACCACGGAGATTGAATGAGAGGTGGTTAAGAGACAACTTTAACAACAGTCTACGCTAAGTTTCTTAAATAGCCTTTCTGAATATGCCTACTAGCCCGACAACCGCACTTGGGAGCCTTGCTCTGTTTTTGTCACATCAATGCGAGTCTGGAATGCCTCGCGGAAATGGGGCATGTGGGTCACGGCCAAAATACAGGCAAAATCTGGTGCGATCGCATTGATCGCCGCCACTAACCGATCGCATCCTGCCTGGTCCTGGGTGCCAAACCCCTCATCAATAATCAACATCTGCAGTGCCAGCCCCGATTGCTGGGCCAGTAATCGGGCCAGGGCCAATCGAATCGCAAAGTTCACCCGAAACGCCTCCCCGCCGGAATAGGTCTCATAGGCCCGAGTGCCCTGGGTATCGGCAATCAAAATATCCAAGGTGTCGATCAGCTTTTTGCGCCCTGACCGCTGGGTCACAAACTGCACATGGAGCTGGTGGGCACTGAGACGCCCCAAGATCTGGTTGGTTTCCGCCTCCAGCTGGGGCAACAGATTTTCGATCATCAACGCCTGAATACCGTTTTTACCAAAGGCCTGCTGCAGTTCCTGGTGTACCCTGAGCTGGTGTTGATGGCTGTGGAGCTGCTGCCGCTGCTGCTCTACTTGCTGTTCCAGGGTATCGAGCTGTTGGATCTGCTGGTTTAAATGGCCCAGCTGACTGAGCTGTTGTTCTCGCTGGGTTTGCAGTTGGGCTAGGGTGGCCTCCACCTGTTGGATTTGGTCTGTCACCTCGAGCACTAGGGCCGTCTCAGCCTCAGCAATCTGTTGTTTGAGGGTGTCATATTGCTGTTGTTGTGCGGTCTGGGCCTGGATTAACCCATGGCGTTGTTGCTCCAGCCCAGGCAAAGTGGCCCGGGCCTGTTGTAGGGTGTGGTACCGTAGCTGCCACTGTTGTAGGTCCTGCAGCTGGGTGCGTAGCTGTTGGTGATGGGCGGGGTTATAGTCCAACTCCGCTAGGGTGGTGGCCGCCTGCAGCAGTTCTTCAGGGGGCTCTTGGTCAAAGGTTTGCAGCTGCGATCGCAACTTTGCCAAGGCCGTTTCCACCCCAGGACGTTCCGCCAGCAGCCGGGCCAACCGCCGCTCAGCCTGGGCCAATTCAGCCTGCTTAAACTCAGCCCAGCGCAGCTTTTCCACCTGGTTACGGGCCAAAGCATGGTCCCGTTCATCATAGTTTAGGGTGGCCAACTGTTGTTCCAGCTGTTGATACTCCTGCTGCAGCTCGGTGGCATAGTCTTCCGAGTCCAAACATTGTTCCAAATGCTGTCGTTCTTGTTCCAGGGCCTTTAGCTGGGTGGTGGCCTCCGTTGAGGACGCCAGCTGCGCCTGCAGACCTCCCCGCTCTTGGAGTACAGCGTCGTACTGGGCCAACTCCGTTTCCAAGGCCCGATATTCGCGCCGTAATACCTGAATCTCCCGTTGTGAAGTGGTCAACTGTTCTCGAATCACCCAGATTCGCTGTTGTAGCGTATCCCGTTCCTGCTGGAGCTGGGCCATCACCTGGGTGCCGTGGTCGGCTAAGGGCTGGTTACACAGAGGACAGTGGGCCTCAGGCTGGTTCAGCATGGCGAGGCGTTGATCCAGTTGGATTAGCTGCTGTTCATGCTGGCGATATTCAGTTTGCAGCTGGGCCATAAAGTCTCGTCGCTCTTGGCCCTTTTGCTGGACCTGAGCCTGGTAGGCCCGCCGCTGCTCGAGGTAAGCCAGCTGATGCTGGACCTTGGCCAGGGTTTGGTGCAGCTCCGGTCGGCGCTGGGTGGTGAGGGTGGCCTGGGTTTGGCTAATGGCGTCTAGCCGGGCTTCTAATCGGGCTGAAGCTTGTTTTAACCGATTGTGTATCTGCTGACGACGCTGCTGCAGCGGTGCCACATCCATTTGGCGCTGGTCCAATTGGCTCAGCTGCTGGCGCGCCACTTGTAGCTGAACCAGGGTGGCGGCTACGGTTTCCCGTTGGGCCTGAGTCTGTTGCAGTTCCCCAATGGTCTCATCCAGGGCCGCCAGCTTTAGCTCCATTTGGCTGATGGCGGTCTGCATGGTCCCTCGCTGTTCCTGCCGTTGGGCCTGGAGCTGCATCTGTAGGGCCTGAACCTGCTGATATTGTTGAAATCGCTGACCATACTCTTCTTCTTGGTGCCGCAATTGCTGCAGCTGTTGCTGGCCCGCTTCAATCTCACTGGCGGCGTTCAACTCCCGCTGTAGAGACTGGCATTGTTGGCCTAGTCGCTGCAGCTCTGCCCCTCGCTGTAGCTGGCTTTGGTGCAGATGGTTTAACTGTTGTCGGGCCGTCTGTAGAGACTGTTGTTGCTGCTGTCTCTGCTGTTGCTGCTGCTGTAATTTTTCCCGCTGTTGTTGGGTCAATTGCTGTTGCTGTTGGGTCTGCTGGGTCTGTTCTTGGAGAGCCTGGTGGTGACTTGCGATCGCACTGCGCTGGGCCAATTCTTCCTCGGCCTGGTCCAGCGCCAGCCCCAACACCTTAGTCTCGGCCTGGTAATCCCGCCCCCGCTCTCGCGACCGTTCCACTAAGCGATCATACTGACTTAGCTTCATCAGATCAGCCAAGATCTGTTTCCGTTCACCTGGCCGCTTCAACATAAACTCATCCGCCCGCCCTTGGCGTAAATAAGCCGAATGAATAAACGTCTCATAGTCCACTTTCAGGTGCTGGACAATCAGCTGCTGTGTGGCCCGCACCCCTCGCTCGGTCAGGGGACGAAACCCATTGGGCGTCTGGATTTGGAATTCCAGGAAACAACCCTGCTTCCGCCTGCGCCCCCGCAAAATTCGATAGACCCGTCCCTGGTGCTCAAAGACGAACTCCACCTTGACCTCCTTGGCCCCAAGGTGAATCACATCATCATCGGCCGCCACCCGACTATGACCCCACACCACCCAGCCCATCGCCTCCAGCAACGATGATTTACCAGCCCCATTGGGGCCACAAATACAAGCCACATGTAACCCAGCAAAATCGAGGGAGACCTCTCGATAGCTCAAAAAGTTAATTAGGGTCAGTCGTTTCGGAATCATGTCATAGCTTTCCAGCCTATGACTACCATAGCAAGTACATACGATCTTTAGTACTTACGATCTGGTTTTTAAATACTTAATGATTCCATCGATCTGGTTTACTTATCTGGTTTGCTTGTTTACTGAGCTGATTGGCTGATTGTAAATGGGCAATTCCTTTTTTATCCTTAAGAAGGATTCTTGTGGCATCAAAATCGACATATATTACACCCTAGTCAGTGAATACACTCAAAATGATTCAAATCTAACTAAAAAAATCAGGGTTGATCTAGGCAACTTTATTTATCCTTGGAACCTGGGCTGGTAATTTTTTTCGCTGACCGATTAGAGGAGTTTGGAATCATGGAAGGCACTGTAATCAGGGATCTCAAAGTACATAGTCAACACAATTGCTATCGTCTTAGTCCTGAGCAAATGAACGCAATTCAGGACAATGGTGTTTCAGTGACATTAGATCCTGGCACCAATGTGGTTAAACTTCGCGATAGTGGCGTTTCTTACACCACAGGCACCGGAGCTAAGGCGGAACCATGGCTTTTGTTCTGGATCTATGGCGGCAAAGTTATTAACCAAAAAACTAATGTGGAAGTACAAGCTACTTGGGCTTCCTTAAATGGCTATGACGACTCCCTAGTCATTGATGTAATTGAATCGGCTACACTCTGCGCGTTTTTATTTGATACCAGTACAGGTAACCACAGCGGTGAGCTAACGCTGGCCGTAACTCATCTTTAGTCCCATTAGGTCAATTGGGTTGCCCTTAGTCATAAGGCTCCTACCTAGCTATTTCTGCTTTTACTGTCCATACCCTACGCATTTTGGATCAGAATCGTGTACCGAAAGATGTCCTTGGTTAAATTTGCTGCCCTTGCCCTTGCTGCAGCTACAGTTTCTCAATTTTCTGGTGAGTCATTCTCTCGGCAAGCTGTTTTAGCCCAGTCGTTTGGGGAGGTTCCTGAAAGCTTTCCCATTCCCGGTTCATTGCCAGATGGCACCACCCTGAAGGTGGATGGTTCCACTAGCATGAGTTTCACCAATGCAGAGCTGGAGAGTCGGTTTGAAGAACAGTATGCCAATGTCGACGTTGAGCTAAATGCCAGCCGCACCGATGAAGCCTTTAAGGCTCTAATTGATGGTGAGATTGATTTGCTGGCGACGGGACGTCCTTTAACTGCCGATGAGAAAGCTCAAGGGGTGGTGGAAGTACCGCTGGAGCAACGGGAGAAACTGGCGATTATTTTAGGGCCAGACAACGCCTTTAAAGGAGATCTAACCTTTGAGCAATTTGCTCGCATTTTTCGAGGTGAGATTACCAACTGGTCGGAACTGGGTGGTCCTGATTTAGCCATTCGTTTTGTGGATCGACCGGCCTATAGTGATACCCGACGGGCCTTGAGTACCTACGAGGTATTTAATGGTAAGCCCTTTGAAACCGGCGCCACAGCCGATCCGATTGCCGATGATGAAACGGACACTGTGGTCAAAGCCCTTGGCAATGATGGGATTGGCTATTCGGTTGTTTCCCAAGTGATCGATCGCGATGATCTGCGCATCATCCCCATGCACCAAACCATGCCGGATGATCCCCGCTATCCCTACTCCCAATATCGCGCCTTTGTTTATAAAGAAGATGCCGGACCTGCTGCTCTGGCTTTTTTAGGTTTCGCTACGACTGAACCAGGTAAAGAAATTCTGGCCCCCGCTGCTGCTGCCCCAGTCGAAACACCGCCTGCCCCAGCCGAAACACCGCCCGCTTCTAGTCCAGAACCCGCCGCCGGAGCGGGTACTAGTGCCGCTGGCAAAGGTGGTTTCCCCCTATGGCTACTGCCCTTGCTAGCCATTCCCTTGCTAGGGGCTCTGTTGTGGTGGTTGCTCAAAAGGGGCGGTGCTGCAGCACCAGCGGCAGCGCCAGTAGCTGGTGCCGCCGCTGGTGCTGCAGCTGCCGCTGGTGCCGCCGCTGCTGGCGCCGCCGCAGTTACTAGGGTTCAACCCCGTTTGGTGCTTACCCCTCGCGATTGTCGTAATGCCTATGCCTACTGGGAAGTTCCCCAGGATCGTTTGACGGAGCTCAAGCGCCAGGGTGGGGAAAACATGATGGTGCGGCTTTATGATGTCACTGGCCGGGGCAAGGACGCTCCCTTACCATCGCCTACTGCTCAGTTTCCCTGTATAGAGTCGAATCCTGATCTCCATTTACCCATTGCTGTGGATGATCGCAGCTACTGTGCAGAGGTGGGCTATGTAACCGCTGGCAATCAGTGGCTGCCTATTGCCAAATCTGATCCAGTGCGGGTGCCTGTATGTCCTAAGAGTGTGGCTACCCCTGCTGCAAAACCAGCCGCATCTACCCCTGTCGCAAAGTCAGTTACCCCTGCCCCAGTCGTCACCCCAGCAGCCGTCGCTACTAATGCAAAAGAACCTGCTGCGGGTGTCCTGGGAGGAGTTGCCCTGGGGGGAGCCGCTTTGGTGGGAGCTGCAGCCGTCGGTGCAACGACGTTAGCTGGAGGTAAGGCCAAAGCCTCTGCAGAAGGTGCACGGATGGTGCTCACTCCCCTAAACTCCCAAGATGCCTATGCCTACTGGGAAATTCCCCAGGAGCAATTGACTGAGGTCAAACGTCAGGGTGGAAATACCATGGTAGCCAAGCTCTACGATGTGACTGAGCGGACTACTGAGGCGTTACTACCTGACCCTGTGGCTCAGATTGAATGTACAGATTTCGATGTGGATACCCATTTCTCAGTGGAGCCAGAGCGAGACTATATTTCAGAAGTGGGTTTTCAAACCGCATCGGGTAACTGGTTACCTCTAGCCCAATCCAACTCAGTGCGTATACCGGCTGCTGAGGAGGCTGCTATTGGCACTGGTAAATTTCCAGGTGCTGCTGTCCTGGGTGGTGCTGCTGCCATCGCCGCTGGTGCTGGCGCTGCTGCTATGGGGGCTGGTGTCAGCAATGTTGGCGATGTGAAGGCCGCCGTACTCGCCCAAAGTCGGGCTCAAAGTCAGATTACGTTAACCCCCCGGTCGGCTCAAAAAGCCCATGCTGCTTGGGATGTACCTGAAACGGCAAAATCAGCCATCAAAGCTGAAGGGGGCCAAGATTATCAGTTGCGGATCCATGATGTCACGGATGTCGATATTAATCAGCAGTCCCCCAACAGTACCCTGATCTACGATTTGTCAGAATCGGATTGCGATCGCACAGTCCCCTTACCCAATGGCCAAAGTGACTACTTAGCAGAAGTTGGTTACCAAACAGACTCTGACGATTGGCTAATGCTGGCCCGGTCCACACCGGTTAAGCCCATCCCGTTGCCAGATGATGCCCCATCTAAGACCTCCACCCCCGTTCCTCCAGTCCCTGTTGATAGTGGCGCTCTGGCAGCGGGCACTGCCGCCATCGGCGGTGCAGCAGCTCTAGGCGCAGTTGCTCTAGGCGCAGTTGCCTCGCCAGAGCTTCCAACCGGCGATATTACCCCTGATACAACAGCTATAGAGCCTTCAAATCAAGGCTCTGTAAAAATTGTCAAAGTCCACAGCCGTAATAATGCTGTCATGTTCGATGAAGGACAACTGCACCATATTGAACATGACATCGCCAGCACCCATCAGCTAGTGCCCGCTGTATATACGTTGCGTCTGCGCGACGGGGTATTTAACTATGACGGTGACGATGCTCACCCCGGAGAACCCTTTGTGATCCTATGGATTCATGGAGGCACGGTAATCAACCAAAAGACTGGGGTTCCCGTCAGTTCCACCTGGACCACCCTAAATGGGTACGACGATACGCTAATACTCGATGTTAGGGAACCCGCAACACTCTGCGCCTTTTTTGTCGACACCTACCCAGACGACAACATTGGAGAAGTTACCCTTTCAGTTATTAAGCATTAGGCTAACCACCAGCCGATCACTAATTGGCCATTTTGCAAAACAATTCACCCTTTTTTGGAGGATTAAACCATGTTTTTTGAAGTGTTGAGCGCCATCAATGACCCCAACCAACAAGCCAGTATTGGTCAGTTAGAGCAAGTTACCAAATCAGTTCAACAATTGGCAGGCAGTAAGGGGGTAAACCCTAGTCAAATGCAGTCCATGATGACTATTCTGGGTGGTGCCCTTCAACCCATTTTAAAACAAAAACAATCTCAACTGGGAGCCGGACAGCTTGCGTCTATGTTAGGCGGTACTAGCGATTCATCTGCATTGACGTCGATTCTTTCTCCACAGATACAGCAACAACTTATTCAGGCAGTCGTGCAAAAGACTGGTATGCAAGCATCCATAGCCCAGGCAATTTTGCCCCAGATTTTGCCATTGGTGATGAAGTTGTTCAACATGGGGGCACCCACACCCGAAAGTGTTGGTGGAACAAATTCTCTCCTAACGACTTTCCTCGCAGAAAATAGATCTGGCAATACTGATTTGGGGAATGTAATGAAATTTGCCGGTCGATTTTTGAATCTCCCCAATTAGCATGGCTACTCATCTCAAAATAGCGACTTTTCCAAGCCCTTGAATGATGAATCTAAAGTAAATCGATTGTTAAATTACTGTTCACTGCCTCAATTATTGGATAAAAGCCTCGGCATTAGAGCGTAATTTTTTTCATTCAAGGTTTAGAGCCATCGCCGGATACATCCGGCGATGGCTTTCATATAAAGGATTGCAGTAGATTACATCACCCCACAGCTTTTCCTGATTTTTACCAGAAACATAAGGTTATTGATCACGTCTAACACCCAAGATGGCTCTGATTAAGGATATGGGTAATCCATAACGTATTAGGGCATATTTATTAGGGCACGTTTAACTTAAGTACTGATGATTTCTATCAATGTTGATGGCGGCGCTGCTGTTTTACAGGCCTAAATTTGGACTGAGCCAATTTAGCGCAGGCTTTTGCGCTTTTCTATTTGGCTATAGCTTCGATTCAGACATAGATTCTGAATGTTCCTGGTTCTGGGCTGTTTAGTCTAAAAGACACTGAATCCCGATCTTTGGGGGCAGTGAAGACTGCTGGAGCCAATCATTTATGAAAATATCAACAAATATTGGTTATTTGGCCAAGGTTTCGCCGATTTCATCCTGCTGTTTTATTAATTAGATGGTAAAAGTTATTTATTAACTATATAGTTCACGGGTTTTTCCCATATTTAAACTTACGCTGTCTTTCATTTCTGAACTATTGCATCTGATCCTCAGGAGCTTTTTGGTCTGCCCCCGGGGCACATACACCGTGATCCTATGAAGTATTCATTTATCAGCCAGTCCAGAGAAGATGATTGCGGAATTACCTGTCTCGCAATGATTGCTAAGCACTATGGCCAGGAACTTCCCCTCTCTCAGGTGCGTGAAACGATCGGGACAGGTGAGTTGGGGGTATCGCTCTTGGGCCTGCAACAGGGTGCTGTCGCTTTGGGGTTTCAAGCACGTTCTGGCCAAGCAACTGACGATATCTTTGCGCGCATACACCGTCTACCATTGCCCGCTATTATGCATTGGGGTCGGGAGCACTGGGTTGTTTTCTATGGAAAACAGCGGGATAAGTATGTGATTGCAGACCCCAGTGTCGGCATTCGTTACCTCAGTGCGGAGGAAATTAAGCGCAGCTGGGGCGATGGAGCCATGTTGCTGCTGGTGCCAGACGAAGCGTTTTATCGCTTGTCGACGAATAGACCCAGCAGAATTACCGGTGTAATACAACAGGCTTGGCCCTATCGTATTTCTTTGCTGCAGGTCTTGATATATAGCCTGTTTATTGGATTTTTATCCCTAACAATTCCATTTTTTATTCAATATATTACCGATGATGTCCTAGGTGGGGATGATATCCAGATGCTACCGAAGGTGGCGGTGGCGACTATGGGCTTTTTTGTGATCAAAAGCCTATTAAATCTAGTGCAGATAACCTTGGTTGCCAACATCTTTCAACGGTTAGAACTAGGGCTTACCCTGGAGTTTGGTCGGAAGATGTTAAAACTGCCCCTTAACTATTATGAGACAAGGCGTAGTGGTGAGTTTGCCAGTAGTCTCAAAGATATATCCCGTATCAATGAACTTATAGTTGATGGCGCGGTCCAACTCCCGTCACTCTTTTTTACTGCCGCAGTTTCCCTGGGCTGCATGCTGTTTTTTTACAGCTATCGCCTCACGCTTTTTTCCCTGTTAACAGCGGTGGTAATGCTGTTGGCAACGGTGACATTGCTACCCGTATTTCAACTTCGTATTCGACGTTTGCTATCCCTTAAGGCCAAAAATCAGGCTCTACTGGTGGAAATTTTTAGGGGAGCCATGACGTTTAAAACAACAACGGCTCAGCCTCAGCTTTGGAAAGAGATGCAGGGGCGTTTTGGCAACTTGGCCAGTAAAAAGGCAGATGCTGTACAACTAATCTTTGTAACCAGCCAGCTCGCCTCTATGGTTTTAGGGGTGGGTAGCATCGGTATCTTATGGTCGGGTAGTGCCATGGTGATCAACCAGGAGTTAAGCCTCGGCCAGCTTTTAGCCTTTAGCGCTCTGAACTACAGCTTTTTAGGGTTTATTTACTTCATCGTTGAATTTTCAGATAAATTCATGGAGATCAAAACATCGGTACAGCAATTTGATGATGTGATTGATATCCAAGATGAGAGCCCCGATGACTGGCTGAAACCCTTAGCTGACATTCCTTCCAAAGGTGATATCACCTTTAATCAGGTCAACTTTCACTACCCAGGTCGATTTAATTTACTAGAAACATTTTCACTCACTATTCCCGGTGGTAAATCCTCCGCCATAGTGGGGGCATCTGGTTCTGGAAAAAGTACAATCGCTAAGATTTTAGCTGGGTTACATCCTTACCAGTCAGGAGAGGTGCTGGTGGGTCCCTACAATTTACGCGACTTATCCACTGAATGTGTCCGTCAACAAATTGTTTTAGTCTCCCAAACAACCCACTTTTGGAGCCGATCGATTCTAGAGAATTTTCAATTATGTGCGCCTAAATCTACTTACAAGGAAATTGTAGAAGCCTGTCGCATTACGGGGGCAGATGCCTTTATTAAGGATTTACCAGACGGATATTTAACGATCTTAGGTGAATTTGGCTCTAATCTCTCCGGTGGGCAACTACAGCGATTGGCAATTGCCCGAGCCTTGATACTTAAGCCAACTATCTTAATTTTAGACGAGTCAACCTCTGCTCTGGATCCCTTAAGTGAGGCTGAATTACTGCACAGACTACTCATTCATCGTAAAGGGCATACCACGGTTCTGATCAGCCATCGTTCCAGTGTGAACCGAGTTGTTGACTGGGTAACCGTGATCAATAACGGGAAGGCGGATATTGCTGGTTCTCCTGAATTTTTACTGGCTCAGGAAGGTGGCCATTTGCAATTTCTAGGCGGGGGATTGCCTAACCTTTTAGATGACTCCAAGCGTCTAGTCAGCAGCAGTGGCAAAAATAAGTCTGATATCTCGGCACTACCAGGACATATCGATCACTAATTAATGTACGCAAGTATTCTTTTATATTTAATTATCCAGTAAGTGGGACCCATGAAACACGATGATGCTGCTTCAAATCCAATGTTTGACTTGCCCAGTGAGGTGACTAAGTCCGCAGCGATTGAGCCAGCTAGGGATATGGACATTGACATGAGGCGATCGACGAGGGCTACTGATGTTAGTGGCCTTGGTATTAAGCGCTTGGACGGGGCCGCCGATGTCACTGACCTGACGATTGTTCATTCAGAATCATTTGCCGGAACCCTAGCGCCAACACAAGATTATCAACCTAGGCAAGAAATGTCCTCAGATGACTATCAGTTATGGACATTACCGGTGGTCAACCATTTTCTGCCGTCCCCAAATCGTTTGCTGATCTTTGGCAGTTTAGGCTTGGTCAGTGCCTTGGGACTAGGGGCCGTAGCCTCCACCTTTCTTACCTATCGCACGACAGTTGGTGCCCGAGCTACGGTAGAACCAACTGGAGAGATTCAGACTGTCCAGACGAATGCTAGCGGTACTGTCGAGACGATACTGGTGAAAAATTATGAGATTTTAGAGTCCAACCAGATCATAGCTTCTCTGGATAAATCATCACTCCTGACAGAGATTTCTAATATCAAAGCAAGAATTGACCAAACCGAAGAGCAAATTGTTCTAGTGAGTAACGAGATTGCGTCACTAGAACAAGGACGCTTACTCGACAACTCCCGTAAGTCAGCCTTGGGGGCTAGCTCAGCAAAAATATTTAACTATTCAAAGGGATTATTACAAGATCATCGGAGTTCACTGGCAGCCCAGCTTAGTCGACAGCGCGCTCAGCTGGCGGAGATCGAAAAGAAAATTGACCAGCTATCGGTGCTTACACCAACCGAAGGTACCCTCTATGACCTCGCCTTAGCCTATTCAGGCCAAACCGTGAGCACGAATGAGACGATTGCTAAGATTATCCCTGAGGGTACGACCTTGGAAATCAAAGCAGTGGTTCCTGAGAACCAAATTAAACATGTGGAGGTCGGCTATTCCACCCGCATCACATTATCGACCTGTAGAGGACTCGGGGCAAAACCTATAGAGGGAGAGGTGAGCGCAATTGCGCCTATTGACCAGACGCTAAGTTCTAGTTTTATTGACACAGATGCGATCGCACAAAGCAGTGGTGGTTATCTGGTGACGGTAGAGGCTAAATCCCCAGATATACAGGCTGGCTCAGCTGGTTCGAGTGGGTGCAAGCTGCTGCCGGGGGCGACAGGGGAGGTAACCATCATGGCTAAACAAGAAAAGCTCTTGGACCTCTTTTTGAGAAAGCTTCGTCTCAAGATAAATGCATGAGTAGAGTAGATGGGACAGTTTAACGACCAAGAACAGGATGAGTTAAGCCTATTAGGCGGCAATCTAGTCCTGACGGATGTATCTCTAATCGCGAATGATTTAGTATTAGATGGTGCCCTCCGGAAACCTCTGCACTATTCTGAGGCTAAACCACATTCCTATACAGTAGAGCTTTTTTGGGATGAAGCTCGGGTAACAGCAACCGAGCTTCTGTATGGTGAAACTGTATACCCCCTCGAAAATATTGACTCCCTACAAATTCAAAAATTGCATCGCAGACGATCGGTGATCAAAAAGAAACTGAGCAATTTTTTGGTCGGCGTGATCATGTCCATCGGTTTAGGGTTTCTATTCAGTCCCTTGCCGTGGCCATTTCGACTGTTAGATCTAATCTTGATCATGGTTAGTATCAGCTATGCCGTTTACTTTAACTGGTGGATTGAACAGCGTAGACGAGGAGAATTTGGTCTGGTTATGACGATGAAGGTCGATTCGCAAGTGGTGATCACCAGCCATAGTTTGAAAGCGATTCAGGCCCTTTACCAAATTATGTTCCGCCGTTTAGATCTGGCGAATCCCGCCGATGAATCCTTGATGGTCAATATGTACACAGGTGAAACAGTAATTGCTGAATAGTCTTGGCCATGAGTGATAGATCATGACATGATCAAATAATGGTTTTGCCACCATCGGCAACAATGGCAGCCCCGTGAATGAACTCAGCGTCGCTGGTGGCTAAAAACAAAGCCACACGGGCAATGTCCTCTGGTTTACCCAATCGCCCTACGGGAATTGTTGCTACCACCGCTTTCTCTTCTGCAACTGAATCTGGGCCCACATTAAACTCCGCATGGATCATCGGAGTGTCAATGGGGCCGGGACAAATGGCGTTGACCCGAATATTCTGAGCAGACCATTCTGTTGCCAGGGCGCGAGTCAGCGCCAACACCCCACCTTTTGTTGCACAGTAAGCACTATAGAGTGGCTGACCGACGATGCCGAGTTCCGATGCGGTGTTGATGATGATGCCGCCGCCTTGGGTGAGCATTTGAACAATGCCATGTTTACAACCAAAAAAGACTCCCTTGAAATTCACACCCAAGAGTTTGTCGAGATCCGCTTCAGTGGTTTCTATAATGGGCTTGAGCACAGAGATACCGGCATTGTTGTGGAGAATATCCAAACGGCCAAATCTCTCCACAGTGGTGGCAATAGCCCTCTTCACCTGCTCCTCCACACTCACATCCACCACCAACCCTAAGCAGTTGCCACCGGTTGTCGTAATGGCCGTCTGAGTGGCCTGTACCGCATCCCCATTTACATCCACCGCCACTACGGTAGCCCCCTCGCGGGCAAAACACTCAGCGGTAGCCCGACCAATGCCAGATCCTGCACCAGTAATTAAACTGATCTTGCCATTTAGTCGCATCTGATTCACACCCTATTTTTCCAACCCCACTACATCATTCAGCATACCGCTGTCACCACAGAAATTTGAGCAAAGCCGATGTGAATTCTTCAGGGGCATCCTGGGGTATCCAGTGGGAGGCGTTCTCAATGGGTTTAAATAGGGCTCCTGGAATTTCTGTTGCTAACTGTTGACCATCCGCTGCTTTTTGCCATGGATCATCCATCCCCCAAAGAATCATGGTTGGTGCAGAAATTGTCCCGTGGCGATCCACCAGGGCCATGGTCTGATTTGCATTTAACGCGGAGGCATTGCGCAGCAGACTGAGCTTGCCCTCTTCGCTGGCCCAGGGGGCAAGCATCCCGGCACGGAAATCAGCCGTCAGTCGCTCTGGGCGAGCCAGACCCATGGCTAAACTTTCCTCTAGGGCGGCAACCAGGTCCTCTATGGGTCGGGGTTTCCACCGCAGAGGATGGCCAAAATCGAGCATGTCATCATCAAACCGGTCGTAGCAAACGGAGTTGCTAATTACCAACTGATTCACCACCTGGGGGTGTTCGATGCCCAGAATCAGGGCGACTGCACCACCGGTATCGTGACCCACGACATGGACTTGGGGCAATTCCAGAACCTTTAATAATGCCAGGATCATGGTGGCCTGAGCTTGAAATGAGCGGTCAAAACGGTCCCGTCGGTCCGACCAACCGTGGCCGAGAAAATCCGGTGCAATTACCCGATAGCCTGCCTCCACGAGGGTGGGGATGACGGCATGGTAAAGAAAGCCCCAGGTGGGAATCCCATGCATGAGCAGAATGGTCCCAGCTTGGTCAGTGCCCACGTCCACATAGCGAATTGTGACGGGAATGTGGGCTGCGGTGTGGGCAGGTAATTCAACCTCTTGTTGGGTATTTTTATACTCTTGCCAGGTGTGCCAAACTGTCATGTCACTTGCCATTGCTTCTATTCAACCTTCTTTGTTACACTTTTTCGCCGCACTTTTTTACCACAATTATTTGTGGGTAACCTAAAGTTTTTTCTGGTAGGAAGCTCCATCCCCCATCATATTCGGCCCGAGCAACGATCGGCATAAACCACATAGGGTTGCTCCCGGCCATAAAAAGCGGCACTCCTAGTCCAGGTAGGAAGTGCCGCTGGCCTTCAAAAAAGCTAGCAGGTAGGCGTCCCCCTGGGGGGTGATGGGCCAGGGCCGGAGCTGTTGCTAGAGAGAAGATCCCCAGGAGAACGAAAGTCCTAGGAGTATTCGACTTAAACGGTTAAAATCGGCGGTGAGTGTTTTTTGGAGGATAGCAGACATTTTAGAGAAATTAGGGGCTGGTATAGAAACTTCCAAGGTGAAACGTAAATGGGAGGGTGAAAGAGAGAAAGGGGGAGAGTTACCACTTTTTGTAGGGTAAGAACTTACCGCACATAATCACCTTCACCCGATCACCCTTGGGATCTTCTTCCCTTTCCACATCTATGGAGAAATCGATCGCGCTCATGATGCCATCGCCAAACTTCTCATGGATCACGGCCTTAATGGGCACGCCGTAGACCTGCATGATTTCATAGAAGCGATAAATCAAGGGATCTGTCGGTACGAGGGGATCTAAACCACCTTTCATGGGGTATTCAGTCAAGTACTCAACAAACTCTGGTTCCATGCCTAAGGCTTCGACAATTTTGGTGGCTTCTTCTTCGGAAGCACTGGCTTGACCATAGAGCACTGAAGCAATCCAGACTTCGTCATAGCCAAGTTTGGCTTCCAAATCAGCGAATGAGATACCTTTCGCTTTTTTCGCGGCGAGAAACTTAGTGGAAATTTCAGAAATAGCCATGGCTAAAATCACCTCTTGATTGTGATAGTTAAAAAGGAAAAACGCTTACGGTAGAATCGGACGAGCTACTTAATGTGCGATTCTTCTACGGCTCGGGTCTCGCGGAATAGATGGTTTTCCATTTCGGCCTTGAGACCGTGGTAGGCGGGATGCTGATCCATGGTTTCGCGATTTCGGGGGCGGGGGGGAAGGGCACCTCTAGAATCGCGTCAAATATCTGTACGTTCTCTCCGGCGAAATACCCGCTAGGGACGCTAATAAGGTGTAGTTGCGGATGCAGATAGAATAATTTATACCAACCTCATCCCAGAATGACATCGGATTATTTTTTGCAAAACTAGGACTTTTTCAGTCTGTTGGTTATTCGTTAAATCAGTCTGTTACGGTTGTTACCGATTGGGTCAATTTTCTTAGGGAATTTGTGGCGGTTGTTACCGATTGGTTTGGCTACGCCAAACTTGGGGCGTGACGCCATGGAGTTTACGAAACTGTCGGGTAAAGTAACCGGCATCGTCATAGCCGATGGAGTCAGCAATTTGTTTGATTGATTCAGCGGTACTGGCCAACAATTGTCGGGCCTGAGCCATGCGCCGCTCAATGATCCAGGCTTTTACCGTCCGGCCCGTGTGGCTTTGGGATAAATTGGTCAAATAGGCGGGAGAATAACCCACGGACTGGGCTACATCAGTTAGATGAATGGACTGTTGGTAATGGCTTTCGATAAATTCAAACACCGCCGTCAGGCGAGGACAGTCGGGGAAGATGGAATCAGGATTTGCTACGTTGGGTAACTGGTTATGTGATTGGGGAGCGGTTGCGCGGGAAACCGCAGCTTGGAGTCCTCGTTTGAGGTCTGCTTGGCGGCTTAGGCGGGATGCGATCGCATCTAAAAAATTCTCCACCGTACAGGGTTTGGTCAGATAGTCATCAGCCCCCGAGGTCATCCCTTGACGCAGGTCCGACATGGTGACCTTAGCGGTGAGGAAAATGAACGGAATTGACGCCGTTGCGTCATTTTTCCTGAGGGATGACAGCACCTCATAGCCATCCATATCCGGCATCATAATGTCACAAACTATCAAGTCCGGACGATGCCTTTCCGCCAGCCTGATGCCGTTAGAGCCATTTTCAGCCCCAATGCCCTCAAACTTTTCAAATTTTAAACATCGCAGAAAAATTTCTCTTGTTTGGGCCTCATCTTCAATGACAAGAATCGTTTTCACCATTGCCCTTACCATCTAGGATGGAAAGTAAGATCAACTATCTCGAATCACCTCGTTAGACATAATTTTAGATAGCTATTTAAACACCTAAAGGTTTTCAGAATCAATCTTGGTGTAATCCACTACAGTCTTGAACAGCTTTATGAAATCAACCGATTTGGCTAGCCGTTCCGAACATCAAGAACTTGAATCACTGCGCCGCCAGCATCAACTGATTCTCAATGCGGTGGGAGAAGGGGTGTATGGGCTGGACATTCAGGGCAATGTTACCTTTGTCAATCCGGCAGCGGCGACCATGATCGATTGGGATATACAGGACCTAATCGGTCAATCCATGCATCGGGTGCTGCACCACTCCCACGCCGACGGTAGCCCCTATCCTCGGGAATGTTGCCCCATCTATGATGTTTTTCAAAAGGGCCATATTCAACGGGTGACTGACGAAGTGTTTTGGCGCAAAGATGGTACATGCTTTCCGGTGGAATATATTAGTACCCCCATGCACGATGAGTATGGCGAACTGATTGGAGCGGTGGTTACCTTTCGGGACATTAGCCAACGGAAATGGGCAGAGGCGGTTCTACAACAGACTAATGAAGATTTAGAATTGAAGGTACATGAGCGGACGGCGGAACTCTATGCTGCCAACGAACAACTGCGGAACTTAAGTAATCTTAAATCTAGGTTTGTGGCCATGGTCTGCCATGAGTTTCGTAATCCCATGAACAACATTGCTCTGTCGGTATCGTCTTTAAATCGATACGATAAACAATTGTCCCAAGTACAGAAAAATCAGTATCTACTGGATATTAAAGAGAATGTCGAGCGCATGGCCCGGATGATTGATGACATTTTAGTGCTGGGCAAGTTAGAAGCCAAGCGCCTTTGTCTCAATCCTGAACCGTTGAATCTGGTGGACTTTTGTCGTAATTTGCTTTCGGAGTTACCGGCAGAACAAGGGCAGCTAGAATTTTCAGGACGGCATAAGCCCCTCATTGCCAAGCTGGATCAAACCCTGTTGCGATCAATTTTAACGAATATTCTGTCCAACTGGACAGTGCGAAGTTCATCTCTAACTGGTGAAAGTCTCTAAAAAAGAACATCCCAGTACCCAAACGGTCTGGAATGTCCGAAACTGGCTGAAACCATTACAATCAGCCAGTTCCATTATGGAGTT